>JBIIEY010000005.1:0-18336 GCA_044237595.1 Burkholderiaceae bacterium
GATCTCGCCGCAGCCCAAGCACTGGTGATGTCGCATCTGCGACTGGTGGTATCGATTGCGCGCGGTTATCTGGGCTATGGTCTGCCGCATGCCGATCTGATTCAGGAAGGTAATGTCGGTTTGATGAAAGCCGTCAAGCGCTTCGACCCGGAGCAGGGCGTGCGACTGGTGTCGTATGCGATGCACTGGATCAAGGCGGAAATTCACGAATACATTCTGCGTAACTGGCGCGTGGTGAAACTGGCGACAACCAAAGCCCAGCGCAAGCTGTTCTTCAATCTGCGCAGCCACAAGTCCACTCTGGATACGATGACACCGGATCAGGTCGATGCACTGGCAAAGACGCTGAACGTCAAACGCGAAGACGTCATCGAAATGGAAACACGCATGGGTGGTCGCGACATCGCACTGGAATCGCCCAACGATGATGAAGATGATCGCTTCTCGCCAATCAGCTATCTGTCAGCCGAGCATTCGGAACCCGCCAAGGTGCTGGAAGCAAAACAGCGCGATCGTCTGCAATCCGAAGGATTGGAAGTTGCACTCGCAAAACTCGATGATCGTTCGCGTCGCATCGTCGAAGCACGCTGGCTGGCCAATGATGATGGCTCAGGTTCGACGCTGCATGAACTGGCCGCTGAGTTTGGTGTATCGGCTGAGCGCATACGCCAGATTGAAGTCGCTGCGATGAAAAAGATGAAATCGGCGCTGGCTGAGTACGCATAAACTTTTTTTACACCCTGACCAAAAAGCGCCTCGAAACATCGAGGCGCTTTTTTCATGGACATTTAACACTGTCTAATTTTCAGACAGAAGCAATTTCAAGTCATTGAGCAGCGGTGCACCATTCTGCCCATGTCGTACAAACAATCGCAGATGGCCGCGCATATCGAACACATAACTGGCCGCAGTGTGATCAATGGTGTAGCTCTTGCCATCCGGGCCTGATACGCGCTGCTGGAAAATTTTGAAATCGCGTGCGACTTTTTCGGTCGCGGCTCGGTCGCCGTAAAGGCCCAGAAATCCGGGATGGAATGCGGGCACGTACCCTGCCATTACTTCTGGCGTATCGCGCTCTGGATCAAGGGTGATGAACAAAACTTGGAGTTTGTCGGCATCCGGCCCCAACGATTTCATGATGCCAGCCATGTCGGACAAGGTAGTCGGGCAGATATCCGGACAGTGTGTGTAGCCAAAAAAAACAAACACGAGCTTGCCGCGAAAATCCGCCATCGTGCGCGGCTTGCCGTTGTGGTCCGTGAGCGAAAAATCCTTGCCGTAATCGAGACCAGTGACATCGGTATTGGCAAACGCCGTTTTAGGCAGCGGCACACTTTTCTGATCGCAGGAACACAAGACCAACACACAGGCCAAAGCACAGAGTCGCAGAAACATCTGCTTGCACATGATCAGAAACGCAGATAGTGATCGATCAAGAGCGCTGCAAAGAGCAGCGACAGATAAATGATCGAGTAGGTAAACGCCTTACGTGCGATGAGGTCATTGTAATGACGGTAGATGCGCCATGCGTACCATAGAAAAATGGCACCCAGTATGACCGCACTCACCAGATAAATCAGTCCGCTCATACGTACCGCGAAAGGCAGCATGGTGGTCGCGAAAAGAATGATGGTGTAGAGCCAGACATGAAAACGCGTGAACTCCATGCCATGCGTAATGGGCAGCATGGGCAGACCCGACTTTGCGTAATCATCGCGACGATAGAGCGCAAGCGCCCAGAAATGCGGCGGCGTCCAGACGAAGATGATCAGCACCAGTATCCAGGCCTGCATGGGCACATCATTGGCGATGGCTGCCCAACCGAGTGCAGGCGGCATCGCGCCGGATAAGCCGCCGATGACAATGTTCTGTGGCGTTGCTGGCTTGAGGATGATGGTGTAGATGACCGCATAACCGACAAAGGTGGCGAAGGTCAGCCACATGGTCAGCGGATTGACGAGGTTGTACAGCACCCACATGCCGGCACCACCTATCACGCCGGAGAATGCGAGCGTTTGCGGTACGGTGATCTCGCCCCGAGCCATGGGTCTGCGCGCCGTGCGCGCCATGCGCGAATCGATTTCTCGCTCCACCAGACAATTGACAGCAAAGGCCGCGCCCGCCAGTAGCCAAATGCCCACCGTGGCAGCGATCAGCAAACGCCAGTCAGGCAGCTCGGGGGTTGCGAGGAACATCCCGATCACGGCACAAAAAACGGCCAATTGCGTGACCCGGGGCTTGGTCAGCGCCCAGTACTGTGCAATGCGATTGGGTTGTATGGTGAGGGTGGTCATGACAGGTCGATCATGCGGGCGAGTGGCTGGCCCGGAATTCGGCCACCTTTTCCACTGGCCGAGAGAGACGGTAGTTTAGCATGGTGAGCAAGAGCACCAGCAGTGCTGCACCCGCGTTATGCAACACAGCGATCGTCAGTGGCCAATTGAGTAATACCGTGGCCATGCCCGTGCAAAATTGCAGCAGGATCAGCCACAACAAAGCTCGGCCGAGTCGCTCCGTGCCCGGAGTTTTCCATGCGCGGTGCGCAATCCATGCGACCAGAGCAACGACGACGACAGCGAACAGTCGATGCACCCAGTGAATCGCGACTAGCGCATCAAAAGGCAGGTAGTCGCCAGCAGCGGTCATGCCCAAGGCTCGCCAGAGCGTGAAGCCATGCGTGAAATCCATGCTCGGCATCCATGCGTCCTGACACAGAGGAAAACCACCGCAGGCAAGCGCCGCATAGTTGGTACTGACCCAACCACCGAGGGCAATTTGCATGAAGGCCGCGCATAGCGCCAGCGCTGCGGGAATACGCAATGCACTTGATATGTCAGCCACGGGTGAGTGCTCGCTTTGTCGCAATGCATGCCAAGTCAACAGCGCCAGTAGCGACAGACCTAATAACAGGTGCGTGGTGACGATGACAGGTTGCAGCTTCAGCGTGACGGTCCATGCGCCGAACGCACCTTGTACACACACAAAAAATAATAGAAAGGCCGGTAATTTGGGCGCGTAGCGGGATTCACGATGGGTACGCCAGAGTCGCCATCCAATCGCGAGCGAGGCGATGATCAGCACCCCCACGCCCATGGCCAGATAGCGATGAATCATTTCTATCCATGCTTTGAACAACGTGACCGGGCCAGTTGGCATCAAGCTCTCGGCAGCGCGGATATCGTGATGGGCAAGAAAGGGATTGGCCTCGCCATAGCAGCCGGGCCAGTCCGGACAGCCAAGACCGGAATCGGTCAGTCGCGTAAAAGCACCGAAGACGATCAGATCAAAGGTGAAAAATACTGTCACCCACGCCAGCTTCTTGTAGCGATCCGTACCACGCGACAAATAGACAATCGTCGCCGGGATCAGCGCCACCAGCAGGGCTTTGAGTGCAAGTCCGATCAGCATCAGGTCATCCTATGCGGGAAGCCTTGAGCAAGCGCGTGATGTCTTTCTTGATTTTGTTGGCATCCGGATCTTTGGGGAAGCGCATCATCAAGTTGCCGAGCGGGTCGATCATGTACAGATGGTCTGCTGCTTGTGTGCCTTCTTGTACCGGCAACCAGGCAGCGAGTTTTTTTGCGTCGACACGTAGCAGACGCGTGCCGTCATATTGCTTCATCAAAGCCGTATCCAGTGGCGCATCATCAGTGATCAACCACACACGCTCGATACGCTCCATTTCTTTACCTTGGGTCAGGCGCAGCTGGCGCATGTAGTAAAGCTTGTCGGCGCAGGGTTTGGCGCAGGCAGCCTGATCGACTTGAAGCAAAATCCATTTGCCAGCGAATTGCTGAAGTGCCGCTGGTTCACCATCAAGTTGTTTAAGGCCCAGTTCGGGTATCGGGTATGCGCGCGGGTCGATCAGATCGCCATAATTGGTGCGGCTCTGCGGCTTGATGACGTAGTAAGTGAAATAGGAAAAGATCAGCGGCGCGGCGCACACGGCGAGCACGATGAAGAGCATGCGGTTACTGCGTTTGCTGTTACCAGCAGTTTTTGAATCAGGCGTTGGGCTTGCTTGCACGACGAAATCCAGTCACGATAAAAAACAGAAAGGCAGCGGCCGACAGGGCATACCACTGAAATGCATAAGCACGGTGGGTGTCAACACCGGCTGAGGGTAGTGGCCAGTCTCTAACGAGACCATCACCGAGATCATTGGTTTGCTCAATTATAAAATTTTGCAGGGGTAGTTTGCTTGCAGCAGCCAACGCTTGAATGTTTACGTTTTGCACAATCGCCCCCGGCGTCAGGACCGGCGTTTCACCCAGTTGCATCAGCTTTCCAATCGAAGTGCGCACCCGACCGATCAGCTTGACCTCATCGTTCGAGACCGCGATGCTTGGCAAACGCTGACGATCCTGAGGGTCACGCGGAAACCAGCCCCTTTGCACCAGCACCACTCGCTCGCTACCTGCCACGCGCAAGGGCATCAACAGGTAGAACCCGGCTTTGCCATTTAGAGGACGGTTGTCCAGATAGACCGGCCAGTCTTTGACGAAAGTGCCAGTCACGGTAAGCGGCCTGAACTCTTCGGGTACTGCGTTTTCCGGCAATGTCTGGATCGGCAGCGGATCGAGCTGGCTGCGCGCTGCGATGGAATCGGCAATGGCGATTTTTTCTTCTGCGCGACGGGTTTGCCAGTTGCCCAGTGCAATACCGATCCCCGCCACCACCAGGGTGGCGATCAACGGGATCCAGCGCAGACGAAAGTGCAATCGCATTACAATGAGCCGTCTAATAAATTAAAATCTTCGGTCTTACCGGTGCGCTGGTGATTCCCGGCGCCATTCATCATGAAAATTCTGGTTGTCATTGCCTTCATTCTCATTATCGGCAGTCTCGGTTCTGCTCTGGTATTCCTGATGCGGGATAAAGGCCGCAGCAACCGTACCGTACAGGCGCTCGCGTTTCGAGTCGGGTTTTCCATTCTGCTGTTTGTGCTGATTCTGGTAGCAAACAGGCTGGGATGGATACAACCAACTGGTATTGCCTACTGACGGGCGCCCTTGCTTCAATGCCCGGGCTGGAGGCCCATTCCTCGTGTTTGATGGGCTCCATGAACAAAAAGCCGCACCGAAGTGCGGCTTTTTTCATGCTTGCGGCATTTACAGCCAGTAAACGACGACGTACAAGCCCAGCCAAACCACATCAACGAAGTGCCAGTACCATGCGGCGCCTTCAAAGGCGAAATGATGGTCCGGGGTAAAGTGGCCCTTGAGTACACGATACAGAACGACGGAGAGCATGATCGCGCCCATGGTGACGTGGAAACCATGGAAACCAGTCAACAAGAAGAAAGTCGAACCGTAGATACCGGAGGTGAGTTTCAAGTTCAGTTCGCTGTACGCATGCGAATACTCGTAGGCTTGGAAACCCATGAAGATCGCGCCCAGCAGAATGGTCAAGAACAGCCAGACAGCGGTCTTGTTACGCTCGCCTTCGCGCAGGGCGTGGTGAGCGATAGTCAGCGTCACACCCGAGGTCAGCAGCAACGCGGTGTTGATCGTCGGAATCCAGAACGGTCCCATGGTCCCGAATTTTTCGATGACGCCTGCCGGACCAGTGTTACCCCAGTTAGCAGCAAAATCAGGCCAGAGAAACTTATGGTCGAGATCAGCCAGCCAGGGCATGGAGATCGAGCGAGCGTAGAACAGTGCACCGAAGAACGCGCCGAAGAACATCACCTCGGAGAAGATGAACCAGCTCATGCTCCAGCGATAAGAGGTGTCAATACGTGCGTTGTACATGCCGCCCTCGGATTCGGCGATCGCATCGCCAAACCAGTAATACAGCACGACCAACGCGGAAAGAATACCCGCGATATTAACGGCTTTGCCCCAGCCAACGCCATTGACCCATGCGGATGCACCGGCCATGGTGACGAGCAATGCCGTGCCCATCAGCACAGGCCATTGGGATGGCCCGGGTACAAAGTAATATGGCGCTTGGCCTTGTTGAGTGCTCATCTGCTTCCCCTGATTACGATGTTCAAAATTAAATGCCTGATCACGACAGTTGTTTGAGCTTATTTTGCCACGACCATTTTCACCAACATCAGCAGCGTCAACACAAACAACACTGCTGCAATAATCCCTGCGATGATCACATGCACCGGATTGAGCTTTTGCGTGTCTTCCTCGTAGGCGCTATTTTTACGCACACCGAAAAAAGACCACATCACCGCTTTCACCGTGGCGACAAACGAAACTCGTCGCCGGCTTGCTTCTTTCAGTTCATCCATGCGATCACAACCTTTCAACTTCCCTTGCCTGCCGCCCCAACCTCAAAGAAGGTGTAGGAAAGTGTGATCGTTTTTACGTTCTTTGGCAAAGCCGGGTCTATATAAAAACTCACAGGCATCTGCCGCGCCTCATTGGGCGCCAGTGTTTGCTGCTTGAAGCAAAAGCATTCCATCTTCTTGAAATACTGCGCTGCTTCCTGGGGGGCGTAGCTGGGAATCGCCTGCGCGTCCATCGCTCTGCCCTGCGTATTCACGACTTCATACACCACTTGCGCCATCTCTCCCGGGTGCACCTGGACACTGGAGACAACTGGCTTGAATCGCCACGGGCCAGTGGTATTCGCATCAAACTCCACCGTGATCGTGCGGCTGGTGTCGATTTGGGTATTCGACGGCCCGACATCGTTCAGAGTTTCCTGCACCGCCAGCACATTAATGCCGGTGAGTTCACAAATCTTTTTATATAGCGGTACCAGCGAATATCCGAAGCCAAACATCAGAATCGCCACCAGCATCAACTTCCCAAGCATCCGCACGTTCCTGCGACTGCGGCGCTGGTTGCCCTCCTGGCCAGTTACCGCCACCGTCAACCCGCAAACAGCGAGTGCTTGAGAATGACGCCAGCGAAAAACACGACTGCAATCGACAGGAGTATGAGCGCTGTGCGCAAATTGGCCGGTTTCTTTGGTTCAGACATGGACGCCTTTTACAAACAGCTGTTACGTTGCCGGCGGCCAAGGCCGCCGGATAAATCAATTTACTTCACCGTCGGTGGCGTTTCGAAAGTGTGGAACGGAGCCGGGCTAGGCACAGTCCACTCCAGACCCTCAGCGCCTTCCCATGGATTAGCGGCTGCCTTCTCGCCTCCACGAATCGATGGCAGAACAACAAAGAACAGGAAGTACACCTGCGACAAACCGAAACCGAAGGCACCAATCGACGCGATCATATTGAAATCGGTGAATTGCGCTGCGTAGTCGGCATAGCGACGTGGCATACCGGCCAGACCGAGGAAGTGCATCGGGAAAAAGGTCACGTTAAACGTGATCAGCGATGCCCAGAAATGGATCTTGCCGCGGGTTTCGTTGTACATGAAACCAGTCCACTTTGGCGCCCAGTAGTAGAAGCCTGCGAACAGCGCGAACAGGGAACCAGCAACCAGCACGTAGTGGAAGTGCGCCACGACGTAGTAGGTGTCCTGCAACTGGATATCGACCGGTGTGATCGCGCAGATCAGGCCGGTAAAGCCGCCCATCGTGAACACAAAGATGAAACCGATCGCCCACAACATCGGGGACTCGAAGGTCATCGAGCCTTGCCACATGGTGGCGATCCAGTTGAAGACTTTCACACCGGTAGGCACGGCGATCAGCATCGTCGCGTACATGAAGAACAATTGGCTCGTCACTGGCATACCAGTGGCAAACATGTGGTGAGCCCAGACGATGAACGACAGAATCGCAATCGAAGACGTCGCATACACCATCGAGGCGTAGCCGAACAGTGGCTTGCGCGCGAAAGCTGGAATGATCTGCGAGACAATGCCGAAGGCCGGCAGAATCATGATGTACACCTCGGGGTGACCGAAGAACCAGAAGATGTGCTGATACATTACTGGGTCACCGCCACCTGCGGCGTTGAAGAACGAGGTACCGAAATGACGGTCAGTCAGAGTCATGGTGATCGCGCCAGCCAGAACAGGCATCACAGCGATAAGCAGATAAGCCGTAATCAGCCAGGTCCATGCAAACATCGGCATCTTCATCAGTGTCATGCCAGGCGCGCGCATGTTCAGGATGGTGGTGATGATGTTGATCGAACCCATGATCGACGATGCGCCCATGATGTGCATCGCGAAAATACCCATGTCCATGCCGATGCCCATCTGGGTCGACAGCGGCGCATAGAGCGTCCAGCCGGCAGCAGTGGCGCCACCAGGCATCAGGAACGAAGACACCAGCAGAATCGCGGCGGGCGGCAACAGCCAGAACGAGAAATTGTTCATCCGCGCGAAGGCCATGTCAGCCGCGCCGATCTGCAGCGGGATCATCCAGTTCGCAAAACCCACAAAGGCCGGCATGATCGCGCCGAACACCATGATCAGACCATGCATGGTGGTCAGCTGATTGAAGAACTCAGGCTGGAACAATTGTAAGCCGGGTTTGAACAACTCAGCGCGAATACCGAGCGCAAGCAGGCCACCGGTCAACAGCATCACAAAGGAAAACCACAAGTACAGCGTACCGATGTCCTTGTGATTGGTTGCGTACAGCCAGCGACGCCAGCCGTGTGGATGATGATCGTCGTGCGCGTGGTCAGCGTGACCGTGGGCGTGATCCAGAGTAGTGCTCATGGGGTTTCTCCTGATTTTTCTCGATTACTTGCGCGCAGCCAGAACTTCGGCGGGCTGAACGATGTTGTCGTCAGCTTTGTTGGACCAATTGTTGCGTGTATAGGTGATGACGGCAGCGATCTCGGTATCGGACAAGGTTCCCTTCCAGGCGGGCATTGCATTCTTGCCGTTCAGCAGAATCGCAATTTGTCCGTCTTGCGGGCCATTGACCATTTGTGAACCATCCAGCGCAGGAAATGCGCCCGGTACGCCCTTGCCATTGGCTTGGTGGCAGGCCACGCAATTGGCGGCGTACACTTTTTCACCACGCGCAGCCAGTTCTGCAACCGTCCAGGTCTTGTTCGGATCATCCGATTTGGCTGCCATCGCGCTCTTCTGAGCGACGATCCACTTCGCGTAATCTTCTTCGCTCACCACATTGACCACGATAGGCATGAATGCGTGTTCTTTGCCGCACAGCTCGTAGCAATTTCCGCGGTAGGTACCGACTTTTTCTGCCTTGAACCAAGTGTCGCGCACGAAGCCGGGGATCGCATCTTGTTTGACGCCCAACGCAGGAACACCCCACGCGTGTATGACGTCATTAGCAGTCGTCACGATACGAATCTTTTTGTTGACCGGCACAACCAGCGGATGATCGACTTCGAGCAGGTAGTTGTCACCTTTAGGTGCGAGGCCCTGAATTTGATCGCGCGGTGTCGACAGGGCCGACAGGTAAGCGATGCCTTCGCCATCGCCCTTGAGGTAGTCATAGCCCCACTTCCACTGCATGCCAGTGGCCTTGATGGTGATGTCGGCGTTTGATGTGTCTTTCATAGCGACCACCGTCTTGGTCGCAGGCAGCGCCATCAGCACCACAATAATGAAAGGCACAACCGTCCACGCAATCTCCACGGTGGTGCTCTCGTGAAAACTAGCCGACTTGTGACCCAGCGATTTACGGTGCTTGAGGATTGAGTAGAACATCACCCCGAACACGGCGAGAAAAATCGCCACGCAGATCCCGATCATCCAGTTATGCAGAACATAGATATCGGCAGCGATAGCCGTGACTGGCGTCTGGAAGTTAAGCTGATGCACAGCCGGACCACCATCCATGTTGTTGACCGCGGATGCCGAACCGAAGATCGTCAGTCCGAGAGCCGCCATGGACAGCAGGGTTAGGCGCTTCACGTAGTTCATAATGTCCTCAAAGCCTGATTGAATATTCGTTTACTGCTTTTGTTTCTTGTTCAGATACTGACTCTGTAGCAAAGAAGCTCTTGATTCAGTTCCTTGGCAAACTCCCGCCGCTTGCGCTCGGTGAGGAATCGACCTACCTCAACCCGTCCCGCGCTTCCCTCCAAACCAATCAATCCGTGCCGCAGTGCCGGCAGAGCCACCCTGGTGCGGCAGGGGTCCATGCGGAACTGTCTGATCTTTTCTGCCTGCACCAACTCGACGACCAGCTCTGCTTCATTGAGCGCGATAAATTCGCGATCGGTTGCGTGCCGGCCGAAATACAAAAACGCTGCAGCCACTGCCGTCATTTCCAGCACCGCAAACACCATAATCAGCCAGGCACCGTGCCAGGTGAAGTAGCTCGCAACTGTCAATGACGCGCCACAAATTGCCAAATACGCCTTGGCCAGCTGCTGCGGCGAAATGGAGCAATTTTTCTTCAAGACCCATTCTCGCGTCGCCATCTCACCACATCCACTCTGGAAAATCGGTGGGCAATGACTAGCCCAAAGCTTGCGGAGTATAAGCGAAAAGAATAACTGCCGCCAACTAGACAGAACCTCTAATCAGGGTGTAACTGAGCAGTCAAATTTTGCACAGGTAGTTCAAATTTTCCGGCGCTCGAAATGAACAATAGGCTCTCCCGTGCCAGTGGTTCGCGGTCTGGCCCGAAAAGCATGGCCATAGATGACCTCGACAGTGAGTCCGAGCCTGCCATTCTGGTCCCCACGCTGCTCCAGCGCGCGAGTCAATGCCTGCCCTTGCTGGCGCGTCATCAGACCACGCGAGCGGTCCTCAAGCGGATTACCGCCCAATGCTCGCACATCAGCCAGCAATTTTTTCGCTGATGAATAAGTGATATTCAGCTTTTCCATATCCATGACGGGTGACGCAAAACCCGCTTCAACCAGCATGTCGCCGTAATCATGCAAATCCACAAAAGGCAGCACGCGCGCGTGATGACCCGTGACCGGCGCCACTTCACGCAATTCTTTGAACGTATCAGGACCGAAACAGCAAAACATCAACAAGCCATCAACACGCAAGACCCGCGCCCATTCGGCCAATACCCCATGGGGCTGCGGATGCCAATGCAAAGCTAAATTGGACCAGACCAGATCCATCGCTGCGGCTTTCAACGGCAACTGACCAAAATCCGCACAAACCAGCGACGACGACGCTGGCAGGTGCTGACCTCGCACGCGTAGCGCGCGCATGAGCTTCTGCATGCCCGTCCATGAACGCGCTTCGCGTTGTCGAGTTTCACTGAGCATCGCCATCGCGGCATCCAAACCCAGCATTGCTGATTGGGGAAAATGCTGGCGCAGCGTGAGCAAATCATCGCCCTCGCCACAACCGGCATCAAGCACATGCAAGGGATCGATTTTGATCAGCGAAAGGCGCTCGAACATACGTCCCGCAATCTCGCGCCGCAGAAACTGCGATTGCGCCACACGCTCGGGGTGGGCAAACAGACGACGAATCTGCGCCAGCGACATCGGCGCGCTGACGCGTTGCGGCTCTTGGGAAGGGGATGATGAGGCCATCAGTAAACCAGAACGCGTGCAGGCAAGCTCATGAGATGAAGGGAGTACATCGCTTATTTGGCAGACCTCATGCGCAAGACGCGCAGCTGCAATGAAATTATTCAGCGCAGTGTACCGCAGCAGGCTCGCCGTGGTATTGAGAGGCTCTTAAAAAAAGCCGCTGGGGCCGTTGCTACATCTTGCCGTACAAAGTGCGCTATCTGCGACGGCGCGTCTAGCCAGCGAGTTTTTGTTAGAGACTCTTGGACTTTTTCAGCGCACACATTCGCTATGCATGACGCCCATTTGCGTTCATTTTTCCGTTGTATCGGCCGGACTCTTGAAACCATTCTGCCTGGCAGCTGTGCTTTGTGTCATGACGAAAGCCACAATGCGCTCTGCGTCGCGTGTAGCCTGCAGTTTTTTGCGAACATACCTGCGCGTTGCGAGATTTGCGCAAGGAGAATGCCGCATCCGCATACAAAGATGTGCGGCACCTGTCTCCGGACACCGCCCGCGTTCGACGCCACCATCGTCGCTTGCGATTACGCCGCACCTGCGGATGTGCTGGTACAAGACCTGAAGTTTCGCGCACGTCTGCCCTTGGCACAAACGTTCGGAGAAATGCTGGCAAATGTACTGAGAAAACAGCTCGTCAGCCCACCAGAAATGATTATCCCGGTTCCGCTGTCCGAGGCACGATTAGCGCAACGCGGCTTTAATCAGGCTGGCGAAATTGCGCGCTCGGTCTCACGCCACACCGACATACCATTGCAAATGCGGGTATGCGTACGCTTTCGCGATACGCAGCCGCAGGCCGGATTACCGCTCAGCGAAAGACAGGTTAATATGCGCGGCGCTTTTGCGCTGCGGCTCAATGCATCCGTACGAGATCAGCATGTGCTGCTGGTGGATGATGTGATGACCACCGGTCATACACTCAACGAACTCGCCGCCTGTCTGAAGCGACAGGGCGCGCGACGTGTGACGAATGCCGTGTTTGCACGCACACCTGAAAAATGAATTTATGCGGAGGTGGCCTTGTTTCATGTCGTGTTGGTCGAACCCGAAATACCACCGAATACCGGCAATATTATTCGCCTGTGCGCCAATACCGGCGCTCATCTGCATTTGATTGAGCCATTGGGCTTTCCGCTTGATGACGCGAAGATGCGGCGGGCTGGACTGGATTATCACGAATACGCAGACATGCAAGTCCATCGCGACTGGTCTTCATTTCTTGTAGCGCAGCAGCCCGACCCGTCGCGGCTTTTCGCTATGACCACCCACGGGTCAGCCGTTTTTGCCGAGCTGCGCTTTCAGCCCGGGGATGTGTTCGTCTTCGGGTCGGAAACGCGCGGCTTGTCCATCAGCCTGCGCGAATCCTTTCCTTCGTCGCAAAGAATCCGTCTGCCAATGCGGGCCGGTAACCGCAGTCTGAATCTGTCCAATGCCGTCGCTGTCGCCGTTTATGAAGCCTGGCGGCAGAATGACTTTGCCGGTGGCAGCTAGGGAAGTGCTGATCAGTTCAGCAGGTTCCTGCGCCTATAATTCAACGGTTGCTACTTTTTACTTTGAGGATTCCCATGCTGAACCGACTCATATTCGCACTTGCCACCCTGCTGACCACGACTCTGGTTCACGCCCACGGCACGCATGCGGGCAATATCCATGTTGAACAGGCACAGGCACGCGCCAGCATGGGCAATCAGTCCAATGGCGCCGCTTTTCTGACCATTGAAAATCAGGGCAAGGCCGATGATGTTCTGCAGTCTGTGGCGGCACCGATCGCTGGCAAGGTCGAGATTCATACGATGACGATGGAAGGCGACGTCATGAAAATGCGCGCAGTTGAACGCATTGAGCTAAAAGCCGGCGAAAAAATTGAAATGAAATCTGGCCAGGGCTATCACATCATGCTGATCGGCCTGAAAAAGCCACTGAAGGCAGGTGACAGCTTTCCCATGCAACTGAGCTTCCGTAAAGCAGGCAAGGTACAGCTCACGGTGACTGTCATGGAGTCGGGAGCAGCGCCCAAATCCGGACAGGACGAGCAGATGCATGAGCACCACCATCATCAGTAAGCGTCTCTATTGAAACGCCGCTGCCAGCGCTGAGCTCCCTGGCAGGGTGCGCAATGGTTCGCTGGCAAACTGCATTCAGCCCGAATTACCGGCGAGACCTTGTGCGTACAACCGTACTATCCGGGACACATCAGCCATTGATGATTTGGCGCTCCAGCATGGTCTGCGGATCGCCATACATGTTTTCGTGCCAGTACTCACAAGGATCTGCGAGCCAGGCAAATTTTTTGTTCGTTGCGGATAAGCACCTGAGCGGCGCCAGCGATACCTGGTAGCGGGTGAGCAGCGCGATGAATTCTCTGGATGCGCTCTTGGTGAGAAATCGTATTTCCATCCTGAGCAATAGTCGCCCACTATGCATCTGGAATTCGCGGATAGCGGTTAAATCTTTCAGTCCCTGAAAAAAGCGCTGCTCATCGCCGGCAGTCAGGAATGACGGCAAATCGATTTCAACTTCCATTATTTTGACTTGAGTGCTTATGCATTTTCCGTGACCGCACAAACATCCATATTCAGGCGGCGGGGCGAATGTAAAACACTCAAGGCATGCGGGGCGAAAAAAATTCAGGATTGTGTGTGCGACACCACAGACCTTTGCTGCAGAAAACGGCGACACAGATTATCTGGCGCCACAACGCGAACCCCATCACCCACAGTCTCAGATCGCAAACGGGATTTCGATCACCGAACCAAACAACGGATGCGGGGCTTCAATTGCTCAGGAGCGCGCGTCGTAGTGCTGAAAAATCTTGCGACTACCATCCTCGCCGAACAAGATCACATCGAACGCATCTCTTCGGGTGCCCTCGACCTCCATGCCGGGACTGCCCACAGGCATGCCGGGTACGGCCAAGCCAATGCCCTTCGGGCGTTCAGCGAGCAAACGTCGAATTTCTTGCGCAGGCACGTGACCTTCCAGCGCGTAACCATCCACCATGGCGGTGTGGCAGGACGCCATATCGGGTGGCACACCAAAACGCAACCTATAGGGTCCGGTTTTCGGTACGTTGTGCGCAATCACCTCAAAACCGTTTTGCTCAAGATGGCTGATCCAATCGACACAACAGCCGCAGCTGGATGTTTTGAACACGTCGATCTGCGTTTTCTTTTCGGCGCGCGCCAAACTGGGCGCAATCATACCGACGAATAATGCCTGTACCAGGGTTCTGCGTTTCATTGGCTGTCCTCAATGGGTTTCACCCGCGCGCGCAAACGCGCCGTTCGGGCTGATGGCAAGTGTAGTGCAGTCAGAAAATCGCCGCAGAGCAGGGCTGATCGCCGTATCGGGAGATATTTTGGGCGGTCCCGGATATCCGCCAATCGCGGCGCCGGCTAGCTATCAGACCGAGGCTTTTACCTGCGGCTCAAGGCGCGCGATCGCTTCCTTGCGGTAGCGATTGAGCTCCTGCACCGAACCGAAGCTGCGCTCGAAAAGCAAAGAGAGGTTGTGCAAAATCCGGTCAACGACTTTCTTTTCCCATTCACCGTCAAAACGGATCTGATGGTCCAGCCATGCCTCGAGCCAGCTGGGATCAGGCAAGCGACTCTGCACCGTATCATTAGGATACAGCGCCTGGTTGACATGAAGATTCGTCGGGTGCAGTGGCTTTTCGGTACGCCGGGCGGAGGCCATCAACACGCCAATTTTTGCAAATGCGACTCTCGCGTTATCCCCGGCTTCTGCCAGCGCTTTTTTCATATAGCGCAAATAGGCGCCGCCGTGCCGCGCTTCATCCTGACTGATGATCTTGTAAATGTGCTTTATCACCGGCTCAGTATGCCAGTCAGCAGCACAGCGGTACCAGTGATTGAGTCGTATCTCGCCGCAAAAATGCAGCATCAGGGTTTCCAGCGGCGGCGCCGGATCGAATTCGAAGCGCACGTTATGCAGCTCGGTTTCGGTCGGCACCAACTCGGGGCGAAAACGGCGCAGATATTCCATCAATACCAGCGAATGCTTTTGCTCTTCGAAAAACCAGACAGACATGAACGCAGAAAAATCACTGTCATTGCGATTATCACGCAAGAACATTTCAGTCGCGGGCAAAGCGGACCACTCGGTGATTGCATTCATGCGTATGGTCTGAGCCTGCTCGTCAGAAAGCAGCGCAGGATCGAACTCGCCCCATGGAATATCGGTTTCCATGTTCCAGCGGACTTGCTCCAGTGAGCGGAAGAGTTCGGGATACAGCATTTGTTGAGCTTTCTGCATGAATGACTTGTGCGAATTCTACCAACAAAGTGTGACCGTTCTATTGATGGCTACAGCGACTCGTGAGTTAGATTTACAGCAGCCAAGCATCACAAGTCGTTCAGTGCGGCGAGCATTTGTCCAGCACGAATCCGTATCGCCTCCCGCTCGGCTGCATCAAGCTTTTGCAGATTCTTGGCCATCAGCGCCGTCCTTGGATTGGCGGCCAGCGTCGCCTCGTGCTTCTCGATAAAATGCCAATACAAGGTCGTGAACGGGCAGGCGGTGTCTCCCTTGCGTTGCGAAGGGTCATAGCGACAGCCCACACAATAATTGCTTTGCCGGTTGATGTAGGCGCCGCTAGCCACATACGGCTTGCTGGTAAACCGGGGGCCGCAGGCGTGCAAGGCCATGCCCGCCGTGTTCGGCAGCTCGACCCATTCAATGGCATCCACATAAATCGCCAGATACCAGTCGCAGACCTGTTGCGGTGACAAGCCCGCAAGCAAAGCGAAATTGCCAGTCACCATCAGCCGCTGAATATGGTGCGCATAACCGAGCTCCAAGGTTTGCTTCAGGCTGTCGCGCAGACACGCCATCCCGGTCTGGCCGTTCCAGAACCATTCGGGCAAGTCGCGCTGATGCCCATAGTGGTTTGCCTTTGCCATTGCCGGCATGTCAGTCCAGTACACACCGCGGATAAACTCGCGCCAGCCGAGTATCTGGCGTATGAAACCCTCTGCACTTTCGATGGACACATGCCCCCGGCGCCAGGCCTGCTCCGCCGCCGCGATGACTTCACGCGGATCAATCAGGTGTAGATTGAGCGCTGTCGAAAGCAGGGAGTGCCAGCCCAGCGGTGTGTCGGTCCACATCGCATCCTGATAATCACCGAATTTGGTCAGGCGCTGATCAATGAAACGTGCGAGCGCCGCTAGCCCCTGCTCTCTGGTTACCGGCCATGCAAAGTACGCGAGCGAACCAGGGTGATCGGGGAAAAGTTTTTCCACCAAATCGATCACTTGCAGCGTCACTGCATCGGGCGCAAAAGCGGCTGGCGGCGGTATCACGCCGGGACCGGTGCGTTTGGGATAGGCACTGCGGTTCTCGGCATCGAAATTCCACTGACCGCCGGCCGGTTCGGCGCCGTCCATCATGACGCCGTATTTTTTTCGCATCACGCGATAAAAAAATTCCATGCGCAGCTCTTTCTTGCCGCGTGCCCAGTCGGCAAATTCAGCACGACTGCAAAGAAAGTGCGTGTCATCAAGGAGGTGCAAAACCACACCCTCGTCACGAGCAACACTTTCTATCTGCTGCTGCATGCGCCACTCGCCAGGCTCCGCCAGCCGCAAGGCCCGAGGCCGGTGTTGGCGCAAAGCTTGCCTCAAACGCTCATCGAAACCGGGATCGACTGGATCATCGATTTGCACATAGTGGAACGGCCAGCCGCGCGCCGCCACGCTATTGGCGAAATGCCGCATTGCTGACAGAAACAGGGCAATGCGGGCCTTGTGCGACCAAACCGCCTTTGCCTCGCCCGGCGCCTCGATCATCAGCACAGCATCCTGAGCGGGATCGAAGTCCGCCAACGCCGGGCTGGTAAAACTCAACTGGTCGCCAAGTACAAGGACTAGATTACGCATAAACGGTATCGGAAAGTTGTCATAAATAAATAATTGCCTATTTAAATACCTCAGAAATCCTGGCTTTTTTACTTTTTCGAAAACAACCGGAAATAAGCTTACGCACAGTCACACAATTTCCGTGAATGCGCTAGAATGACCCGGTAGTTTAAATTAAAACTTTATGGTATTTCTCTAATGAGCCAGTTAAAAATTCGCGCAATGCCAAGACCGTGGTGGGTCGTGGCCAGTTTCCTGAGCCTGATGACACTGCTGGCCTTCATGCCGCGCGCAAGTCTGGCGAGTGAATGCCCTGCTTTGCTGAATTTCAAGCACAGCCGTCTTCAGGATGACTCGCCACAAAACCTGTGCCAGTACGCAGGTAAGGTAACGCTGGTCGTCAATACGGCGAGCTATTGCGGCTTTACCTCGCAGTACGAAGGGCTGGAAAAGCTGTATGCGACGTACAAAGACAAAGGCTTGGTGATTCTCGGCTTTCCTTCGAATGATTTCAGTCAGGAGCCCGGCGACAGCAAAGAAATCGCCGACTTTTGCTACAACACCTATGGCGTGAAGTTTCCGATGTTTTCGAAAACTGCCGTCAAGGGCAAAGAAGCCCACCCGCTGTTTGCTACGCTGGCCAAGACCAGTGGCAAAGCGCCCGGCTGGAATTTCAACAAATACCTGATCGATCGTGAAGGCAAGCTGGTGAATCATTACGGCAGCACAACGGGGCCAAATGATAAAGCCTTGGTGGCCGCTATCGAAAAGGCACTCATCACGAAGTGATTGATGCGGATGCTAGTCATCCGAAACGGTTTTTGCTGTGATGCCTCCCAGCGCATGCTGGTGGCATGTCGGGGCGATCTTCCCCCAACCCGTATTCTCCCTGACGGGCGTCACAGCTTTTTTATTCATGCGGGATATCAAAACGATGAAGATCGCAGTGATTGGCTCCGGAATCTCCGGACTTTCAGCGGCGTGGCAGCTGGCCCGCACGGGACACGAAGTATCGCTGTACGAAGCCGGCGATTACTTTGGCGGTCACACCAATACCGTGGACATCACCGTCGAGGGCAAAACCTTCGG
>JBIIEY010000144.1:0-5604 GCA_044237595.1 Burkholderiaceae bacterium
TCCGCTGCTGCTGTTGCGGCACTGGCCGCATCATAGGCATCGACGATACGGCCAACGAGTGGGTGTCGCACGACGTCTGCACTGGTAAAGCGCGTGAAGGCAATGCCTCGCACAGACGACAATACCGTCAGCGCATCCACCAGACCGCTTTTCTGACCACGCTGCAAATCGATTTGGGTCACGTCGCCGGTTACCACGGCCTTACTGCCAAAGCCTATGCGGGTGAGGAACATCTTCATTTGCTCTGGCGTTGTATTCTGCGCTTCATCGAGAATGATGAATGCATGATTCAGCGTGCGTCCGCGCATGTAGGCTAGTGGTGCAATTTCGATCGCCTGCTTTTCGAACATTTTTTGTGTGCGATCAAAGCCCAGTAGATCATAGAGCGCGTCATACAGCGGTCGCAGATAGGGATCGACTTTCTGCGCCAGATCGCCGGGCAAAAATCCGAGCCGTTCACCGGCTTCAACAGCTGGACGTGTCAGCACAATGCGTTTGACGGCATCGCGCTCAAGTGCGTCAACGGCACAAGCGACAGCCAGATAGGTTTTGCCAGTGCCTGCCGGACCCACGCCAAACGTGACGTCATGTTCGAGTATGGCTTTCAGATACTGACTCTGATGCGGCGTTCTGCCGCGCAGATCACTGCGTCGGGTTTTCAATACCGGACTATGGCTAATTCCTTCGGGTTCTTTTTTCGTCAGGATCGCGGACTTTTCTGTGCTCACGCCCTGCGAGGCGCGCTGCTCCACGAGCGCTAGTTGAATATCTTCCACCGATATGGCCTTGTCGGCCTGTGCATAAAATTTTTCCAGCATCTCGACCGCGCGCTCGGCGTTTACGCCGTCGGCGATGAATTTCTCGCCACGCCTGAAAATGGTGACATCCAGCGCTGCAGCGATCTGACGCAGATTTTCATCAACCGGGCCGCACAGGTTGGCCAGCCGGTTGTTGTCGACAGGATTCGGCAAAAAATATTGCGTGTCAGAGGAAGAGTTTTTCAATGGAAGGTTCTTATTGTCGAATGACGAGTTCGCCGCGCAACGAATAGGGATTGCTGGCCGTGATGTTGATATCGATGTACTGTCCTGTCAGACGGGTACCGTTGGGCCCACCGTCAAAATTCACCACGCGATTGTTTTCTGATCGTCCCTGCATCTCCTGCGTATCGCGTTTGGAAGGACCTTCCACCAGTACACGCTGCACCGTACCGACCATCCCATCGGAGTAACGACGCGTATTGTCAGCAATGACTTTTTGCAAGCGCTGCAGGCGCTCGAGCTTGACCGCATGCGGTGTATCGTCAGCCAGGTTAGCTGCAGGTGTGCCCGGCCTTGGGCTGAAAATGAAGGAATAACTGTTGTCGTAGCCGATATCGTCTACCAGTTTCATCAGCGCGTCGAAATCCGCATCCGTCTCACCGGGGAAGCCTACGATGAAATCGGAAGATACAACGATGTCGGGGCGTACCTCGCGCAAGCGACGAATGATGGATTTGTATTCCAAGACAGTGTAGCCACGCTTCATTGCTGCCAGAATTTTGTCCGAGCCGTGTTGCGCCGGTAAATAAAGATGATTGACCAGCTTGGGTACGCGCGCATAGACATCGATCAGTCTTTGCGTGAATTCCTTGGGATGACTGGTGACGTAGCGTATACGCTGTATGCCGTCGAATTCGGCGATGTATTCAATCAGCAGCGCGAAGTCGGCAATCTCGCCATCAGCCATCACACCGCGATAGGCATTGACGTTTTGTCCGAGCAGGGTAATTTCACGCACGCCCTGATCAGCCAGTTGGGCCACTTCGGTCAGCACATCCTCAAAGCGTCGGGAGACTTCCTCGCCGCGCGTGTATGGCACGACGCAATAGCTGCAGTATTTGCTGCAGCCTTCCATGATGGAGATAAACGCGCTGCTACCCTCCACGCGGGGTGGGGGTAGATGATCAAATTTTTCAATTTCCGGAAAACTGATATCGACTTGAGAGCGGCCACTCGCACGACGCTCGCGTAGCAGGTCGGGCAAGCGATGCAGAGTCTGGGGGCCGAACACCACATCGACATACGGCGCCCGCTTGATGATCGCAGCACCCTCTTGAGAAGCAACGCAGCCGCCAACACCAATCACCAGATCAGGATTTTTTTTCTTGAGTTCGCGGACACGCCCCAGATCGGAGAAGACTTTTTCCTGCGCTTTCTCGCGTACCGAGCAGGTATTGAACAGGATGATATCGGCATCGTCAGGCGTGTCGGTTCTGACCAAGCCTTCGGACACGTTCAGCACATCGGCCATCTTGTCAGAGTCATACTCGTTCATCTGACAACCAAAGGTCTTAATGAATAATTTCTTTTGCATTCAGGATGGAAAACAGAAACAGGCTCAAAGCCAGAGAGCGGGGACACGCGGAAGGCGCGTGCTGCCTGCAGAAAATACAGCCGGAAAATGCCCAAAATTATAGCAGGCGCCCGTCTTGACCGTGATGCCCCTTGTTCTGCGTCCGGTAATCCCCTTGCCTTTGGCAATCGTAGTCGGCTGGGGCAATCTCTGGGAGAATTCGTGGATCAGTTGATCAGGATTACGGCAAATTTCATGTCACCCTTTCACCCGCTCAAGCGGCTCGGCCGCGCGCTGCTTCTGCTGACATTGCTGTCCTGGGTTGTGAGTGCAGCGGCACAAGTCGTCGATTGGCCTTTGTGGGAAAGCTTTCGCCGTCAAGCCATACAAAGCGATGGGCGGGTGATCGAGCGTCGTGCCAATGACAGGACCACCTCGGAGGCGCAAGCCTATGCGCTGTTCTTTGCGCTGGTCGCCAACGACCGCGGGCAATTCGAGCGCTTGCTGTCATGGACCCAAAACAATCTGGCCCATGGCGACTTGCGCAAGCAACAGCCCGCCTGGCTATGGGGGACGGATACGACATCCCGATGGCGTGTGCTTGATGCCAATCCGGCGGCCGATGCTGACTTCTGGCTGGCGTACACGCTGCTGCAGGCTGGCCGATTGTGGCAGGTGCCGGATTACAGCGCCACCGGACGGGCGCTGTTGCAGCAAATTCTCGCTAGCCAGCAAGTGGAGTTACCGGGCTTTGGGATGACAGTACTTCCCGGCCGTCATGGTTTTGTGCTGGACAAATCCCGCTGGCGCATCAATCCCAGTTACCTGATGCCACAGCATTTGCGTGCATTTGCCCAAGCGGATCCGGCGGGCCCTTGGCAGACCATGGCTGACAACTTGCCAATGCTCATTCGCAGGGCTAGTCCTGCAGGATTTGTACCGGATTGGATTGTTTATCAGGCAGACAAGGGCTGGGTTACGGATCCCGTGACAGGACCCATCGGGTCTTATGATGCAATTCGCGTTTATTTATGGTTGGGCATGATGGATGAAGCCGATCCTTCACGTTCTGCGTTGTTACAGGCCGCATCGGGCATGCGGCGTGCTCTGCAGAACTCGCAAGATTCGCTTGAAATCATCAATACCGTCACAGGCGTGACTCGCGGTAAAACACCTGCCGGCTTTACAGCCGCCTTGCTGCCCTACCTCGGGGCTTCTCAGCAGTCGCAAGTACGCGAGTGCATGCGCCAGCAAATACTAGCAACGCAGCAAAAGGCGTTTTTCAGTGCGCAAAGCCTGTATTACGATCAGGTGCTCGCACTGTTCAGTCTGGGCTTCATGGAGCATCGTTTTCGTTTTGATGCCCAAGGCGCGTTGATACCTTCGTGGGCTTCGGAATCAGTGCGATCTCGTTAAACCATGCTTTGATCAGAATGTTGTTGCGATCGCGATGCCGGCGTATGTACTGGCGTTGCGATCGTCCGATTCTTCTCTGCCACCATTGAGTTCCAGTGTCAGCTTTTGGCTGAACTTCAGCGCAACGAACAGACCTTGTTTTTTTACACGGTAGTTGCGTCCATCAAGCCACTTGCCTTCGATACCCACGCGATAGCTTTCCGATGTGCGCATGCCGATTCGCGCGCGTACAAAGCTGCTGGATGTTCCGGTGGCATAGTTTGCGATCAAATCAGTGTCTACGCCATGACCCAACTGGCGCCACAGCATGAGCTGTGGATTGAAGGTGAAGCGATTGCCCGCTTTGTCACTGGAGGGCGCGTAAGGAGAGAGCTTCACTTCACGGTAGCCTACTGTCGCTGACAAGTCTAGCGAGGAATTGTCAAATCGCCAGCCACGACCCACACCAGCATCAATGCCATTCAATCTTCCATCGATATCAACAATCGATCCTTGCTCGCTATTCTGATAAACATATTTGGTTGAGCTTCCAACGAATTTCCGATACCAGCCGTTACCCAAACGCTCACCCTCTGCTGGCATGATGAAACCGAGGTAAGCATGAGTCGACAATGAAGAGCCTTCGACACCCGAAAAAACAACTGACTCAGCGAACGCGAACGCCGGCAACAGCAAGCTTATCGTGAACATCGGCTTTAGGGCGATTGAGCTCAAATATTGACGAATTTTCATTTTTATTCTCCCAAATTAAACGTGACGTTGAAGCTTTGCCGTAACCGAACCTACGTTGGGGTTTGGTCAATAAAACAAGGTGGTTGAAGCCGAGTACCAAGGCCTTTTGCAAAAGCATCAGACTCATTGCCAGCACATTTTTTCTATGCTGGTGGCGAAGCAGATTATTTTGAAGTTGGGTGCTTGAGCCAAAAGCTAGCGCGATAGCTGATCGCTCAGTGTCTGCGGTGGTACGCTCATACGACAACCCGATCGCAAGACGCCCATCATTGAGTTGCGTGACTTTTTTGACTCTGGCATTGAAACTGGGTCCATCATTTACGAGTAATCTCACCGGCTGCTTGTGAATCAGTGCGAGCCAGATGTCGCTGTGATTTTCTGTCACGATGCCAGCACCTGAAGCGGATGCATCGGTCAGGAACCCCTTCATAGTACGTTTGGATTCAAGCTGCAGTTGAGCCGATGCGTCAACTCCAGGCCGTGGCTCTGTGCGCCGCTGCCGGCGCTCAAGTGTCACGCCTAGCGCGCACAATAGATAAACAAGATCCGTCAGCGTCCAGAAACTCACGAAAACCAGCATGTCGCGATGTGCGGGCTCGTTAATGGCGCGCATGGCACCTGCGGCGAGTGCCGTAAGGCTTAGGCCAATCAAAATATAAAAGGGCTTTGCTAGTGAGGAAATAAAATCCTCTTCAAGAATTTCATTTTTGGGTGTCACTACAAATTTCGTTGCACGGATATTCCTCAAAAATCTGATTTCACTAGCCGCCAGATGTACCGACTGTATGACTTCATACAAGTGGGTAATGAATGGCCAACGAAAGCGACCGTATAAATACTGGCCAGTAATCAGCGATCCAGCGAGCGCCGGTACGCAGTAGGACAGTACATCCAGCACTGACGCTTCAGCCAGCGTGATTCCCCAGAGCAGAGCAATCATGGGCATGAATATCAGGTACAAGCGCGATGCAGGAAATCCCCAAAACAGCGCAAAGTTTGTGTACATCAGGCGCTGCATGAAACTCAAACCTTTGAGTCGCCAAGGATTTTTCAGAAAGAAAATCTGCCACATGCCCTGCGCCCATCTTGAGCGCTGTTGAATGAAGCCACTGAAAGTTTCTG
>JBIIEY010000145.1:0-5598 GCA_044237595.1 Burkholderiaceae bacterium
GCGAACGCTCTGCTGCTGGCGGCGCAGTCACCTGCGGGGTAACTTGCGGCGCAACTTGAGGCTTGACTGAGGGCGCGGGTTCGGCTTGCTGAACCGCCGGGTCTTTGTCAGTCAGCTGCTCACGACGCTCGCGCGCCCCGCCAGGCAAGGTCTTGTTCGGGTCGCCCAGTTCGCCGGCCGGTTGCGACTGCTTGCTGATCTTGTCCACGAAAGGCAGCGGCGTTTTGGTGATCGTGATGGCGACGCCAACGGCAATCAGCAAACCGAGAATGAGGCCCACGATAATGCCCGTCAGCGTGCCGCCTCGCTCGCGGCGCGGGTGAACGCTTTTGCTAGAAGAATGCATTTTTTCCTGCTGCATGTTCACACCCTGCTCACATACGGGACGGTGCCGAGACACCGATCAGTTCCAGTCCGTTGGCCAATACCTGGCGTGTCGCCAGCAGCAACGCAAGGCGCGCTTCTTTGAGCGCGGCATCGTCCACCAACACGCGCTCTGCATTGTAGTAGCTATGCAGCTCGCCTGCGAGATCGCGCAAATAAAATGCAATCTGATGCGGTCCGAGTTCTTCTGCGGCTTTTTTTAGCATATCCGGATATTCCGCGATTTTGGCCATCAGAGAGGCTTCGCGAGGCGCTATCAGCGGCGACAGATCGACCTGCTTCAATGAAGCTTCATCGCCGCCCCACTGCGCGAGTACCGAGCAGATGCGGGCATGGGCATACTGGACGTAGTAGACCGGATTTTCATCCGATTGCGCCAGCGCGAGATCGACATCGAAAACAAATTCAGTATCGGCCTTGCGCGAGATGAGAAAAAATCGTACGGCATCACGGCCGCGAGTCAAATCGCGCGTTCCATCGGCGCTCGTCACATCCCCGGCGGACCATTCGATCAGATCGCGCAAGGTCACATACGAGCCAGCGCGCTTGGAAATTTTCACTTCCTCACCGTTTCGCATCACGGTGACCATTTTGTGCAACACATAATCAGGATAACCTTCGGGTATGCCCTCACCAACCGCCTGCAGGCCTGCACGCACGCGCGCAATGGTGCCGTGGTGGTCGCTGCCCTGCACGTTGATGACTTTGGTATAGCCGCGCTGCCACTTGGTGACGTGATAGGCGACATCGGGCACGAAGTAAGTATAAGTACCGTCGGATTTTTTCATCACGCGGTCTTTGTCATCACCATAGTCAGTGCTGCGCAACCACAGCGCGCCATCCTGCTCGAATGTCTTGCCTGCTTTCTTGAGCGCCTCGACAGCTGCCTCGACCTTGCCATCGCTGTAGAGTGAAGACTCGAGATAGTAGTTATCGAAGCGCACGCCAAAGGCCTGCAAATCAAGATCCTGTTCATGCCGCAGATAGGTCACTGCGAAACGACGTATGGAATCAATATCGTCGATATCACCACTGGCAGTGACGGGCTCGCCGTTAGCGGCAGATACGGTTTTCTTTGCAAGGAAATCAAGAGCGATGTCTGCGATGTAATCGCCGTTATAGGCTGATTCAGGCCAGTCAGCATCACCGGGCTTGCTACCCTTCGCACGCGATTGCACCGAGGTGGCCAGCATTGCGATCTGCACGCCCGCATCGTTGTAATAGAACTCGCGCAAAACTGCATAGCCCTGTGCTTCGAGCAGCGCACAAATCGCATCACCCAGCGCACCCTGGCGTCCGTGACCCACATGCAGTGGTCCGGTTGGGTTGGCGGAGACAAACTCGACCAGCACCTTGTGATCCTTGCCATCGTTGGTACGACCGAAGCATTGCGCGTCAATGAATACGCGACGAATCACATCCTGTTTTACCGACAGGGCAACACGCAGGTTGATGAAGCCAGGTCCAGCGACTTCAACAGCATCAATCAAACCCTTACGCGCAGGATGCGCCATGAGCGCTTCGGCAAATTGCTGCGCGAGTTCGCGCGGATTTTTTTTCAGGGAACGCGCCAGCTGCATGGCGATATTGCATGCGAGATCGCCGTGCGATGGATCGCGTGGTCGCTCCAGTGTGATGTCGGGAAGTACAAGCTCGGCGCCGGAAAGTACCGGCGCTGCGACTTCGGAAAAAAGTGCAGCGATTTGCTCTTTGTGTCGGGGATGCATGGGCGGGAAATCGGGTGAGCCGCGCGGACGCGCTGGCAAAGCGCCGATTATAGCGGGCTCATGCCGGACCTTGCAGGTATGAAAACGGCAATGGGTCGGCGCTTACCGTCCACCGGGTCAGACAAAACAATAAAAAAAGGCGCCCGAGGGGGCGCCTATGAGAGGAGATATAGCTACTGCATGTGCCGCAGTGCAGCACAGGAAAAGCATCGGCGATCCGAGCGTTTGTGTCAACATAAATTTACCTAATATTAGTAAACTTTAGTTGACAGTCCCGGTGCGCGCCTCTAGAGTGCTTTCATGAATGATGCGGGCAATGCGTCCCGACATGGAAGCTGCATGAAGCTGCTGAGGCAATACACCCGAAAACTGGCGTCCTCCATGGGGACGCAATGGATGCCTTTTGCCGATGTGGCAACAGCGGATATGCCTTTGTCACGTCTGCTGCGCCTGTCCATGTTTCAGCTGTCGATTGGCCTGGCGACCGCGCTGCTGGTTGGCACGCTGAACCGGGTGATGATCGTCGAGTTGGGCGTGCCCGCCTGGTGGGTCGCGATCTCGGTGGCGCTGCCGCTGGTGTTTGCACCGCTACGCGCGCTGATCGGATTTCGGTCGGATACGCACCGCTCGGCACTGGGATTGCGACGCTTGCCCTATTTATGGATAGGCACGCTGTTGCTGTTTGGTGGTCTGGCGATCATGCCTTTCGGCCTGCTGGCCCTGAGCCAGCCGCAGCCAGGCATGCTGTGGGTCAGCCGGATTGGCGCTGCACTGGCTTTTCTGCTCGTGGGTGCCGGGATGCAAGTCACCCAGACCGCAGGCCTGGCACTGGCGACTGACTTGGCTACGCCCGAAACGCGGCCACGGGTAGTTGCGCTGATGTACACGATGCTGTTGCTGGGTCTGGTCGGCAGCGGCGCTATTTATGGCTGGCTGCTGGCGGATTTCAGTCCGCTGCGCCTGATTCAGGTCGTTCAGGGCTCGGCGGTTGCAGTGATCTGGTTAAACCTGAATGCGCTGTGGAAGCAGGAGGCGATGAACCGGGATCGCGCGCGGCAGGCAATCGAACAGGACGATTTCAGCACCCACTGGCGCGAATTCGTCGGGCGGCCGGGCGTGAAACGATTTTTGTGGACGGTGGGGGTAGGTACCTGCGCATTCAATATGCAGGACATCATCCTCGAGCCCTACGGCGGACAAGTGCTGCATCTGGGCGTGGGCGCGACCAGCCTGCTAACCGCGCTGACTGCTTGTGGCGCACTGCTGGCTTTTGGTATGGCGGCTGCACTGCTCTCGCGAGGTGTGGATGCGGTGCGGCTGGCTGCACTGGGCGCGCTGGCCGGATTACCCGCCTTCGCGATGGTGATTTTTTCAGCACCGCTGGACGCACCCAACCTGTTTCGTGCCGGTGCGTTTCTGATCGGCGTGGGCGGTGGATTGTTCTCGGTCGGCACGCTGACCATGGCCATGGGTCTGACGCAAGGCGATGAGGCTGGACTGGCACTGGGTGCCTGGGGCGCGGTGCAGGCCACCGCTGCCGGCGCATCGATTGCTGCCGGCGGGATGATCAAGGACGTGATTGGCGCACTGGCCAATGCGGGATGGCTGGGCGAGAGCCTAGTGTCACCGGTAACGGGTTACAGCTTTGTGTATCACCTGGAAATGTATTTGCTGTTTGGCGTTTTGGTCGCCATTGGTCCGCTGGTGCGGCGCGATGCGTTGCCGATGCGATCGCAGCAGAAATTCGGACTGGCTGAATTTCCCGGCTAGTTCGTTTGAATGACTAAACCATGGATTTACCGAAGTACGAATTACCGCATTAGAAATCAGTAGAAGCCCCTATCTGAAGATTGTTTGCTGGCGAAGTAACGCAATCGCTCTTTGCAGCTTATCGATAAAGGCTTCAGGTAGTTCCCCGGGCTCGGTGTTTTGCTCAGGGCCCAACGTCAGGAAGGAGACGAATCATGGAAACAATGGCTATTACCCAATACGTCGATGTGGCACAGCTAGTGCTGTATCTGTTCTGGATTTTCTTTTTCGGGCTGGTGTATTACCTGCTGCAGGAAAATCATCGCGACGGTTATCCGCTGGATTCCGGCCGCACGCCACCGGTCAAAATGGACGGCTGGCCACCCATACCGACTCCCAAGACTTATCTGATGGCCAATGGCGATGAGGTGGTCATGCCTTATCCGCTGCAGCCGCCAGAGTTTCTGCAAGCAGAGCCACGCCATCGCTACATCGGCGCACCTATCGAGCCGACCGGTAACCCGCTGCTCGCAGGTGTCGGTCCCGGTTCCTGGGCCAATCGTGCCGATGTGCCCGATCACACACCTGAGGGCGAAGCGAAGATTGTTCCGCTGCGCACCCAGCCTGAATACGGTGTAGCGACGCAGGACAATGACCCGCGCGGTCTTCCGGTCGTGGGTGATGATGATGAAGTCGCCGGCACCGTCAGTGAACTCTGGATGGATCGCTCGGAAATGATGTTCCGCTACATTGAAGTCAAACTCAATGATTCGGACCGTACTGTGATGCTGCCGGTACCATTTGCGCGCATAACGAACGAGCATGTGAAAGTGCACGCCATCCTCGCGCATCAGTTCGCCGATGTGCCGGGGCTACGCAATGCGGATCAAATCACGATGCTCGAGGAAGAAAAAATTTCTGCCTACTATGGCGCCGGTACGCTGTACGCGACACCGGAACGTCAGGAACCACTAGTGTGAAGCCGCATCACGAGCACGAGTTCGAAGCGGCGCCGGGCCTTCCCGAGGCTCTGCCCGCTGGCGAGCATATTCTCTGGCAAGGCAGTCCTGATTGGAAATTGCTGGCCGTCGATGCCTTTCATGTCAAACGACTGTCGATTTATTTTTCCCTGATGATTGCACTGCAGGCGGTGATGATCTGGGATACCTCGCTCGGCTTGCTTGCCAACCTGAGTGCACTCAGCATCGGCGCAATTCTGGCCACCGTATCACTGTCTTTGCTAGCATTGACGGCCTGGCTGTCGGCCAGCACCACGATGTACACCATCACCAACCGCCGTGTCGTCATGCGCATTGGTATCGTGCTCACGCTGACCTTCAATTTGCCGCATCGCTGGATCAAGACCGCGCAAATTCGCGATCAGGGTAATGGCTTTGGCGAAATCGCACTCGAACTCAAGGGTGATGACCGCATCGCGTATCTGCACCTGTGGCCGCATGCACGCGCGTGGCACATCGGCCAGCCGCAACCTGCACTGCGCTGTATCGCCAACGCCAAAGAAGTCGGCACGCTGCTTTATGAAGCTTGGGAAAAACGCATGGCCGAAGTGGCCGCCACACCCGACCCTCACGAGGCACGTATTCCAGTTCGTATGCCCGATGGCGTGTTCGCGCGATGAAAACCTCCGAATCACTGGACTGGAAAACGGACCATGAGCGTCGAAGCTTATCGACTGGACTCGGCTTCGTACTTTTTCTGATTGCTTGTCTGGCGCTGG
>JBIIEY010000146.1:0-5582 GCA_044237595.1 Burkholderiaceae bacterium
TCATGGGGTTATCGAAATCCTTCTTTTCATAGCCCATCGCGTAGTACATGGCGCGGTTCGGGCTGCGGGCTACGCCCTGAGTAATATTTTTGGAACGATCATTGGCTGCCATGCTGTCTCCAGTGCAACGGGTTACGGAAAGGCGATTACGATGCCTTGTGCCAGACCCTGTGTCAAATATATGATTCAGGCTCTATTGATACTTTTAAAATATCAGACCAAATGAATGTTGAATTGCGCCAACTGCGCTACTTCGTCGCCGTCGCCGAGGAAATGCACTTTGGCCGTGCTGCCCGTCGTTTGCATATGACCCAGCCACCGCTTTCTCAGGCTATTCAGGCGCTGGAAGCACAGCTTGGCACGCCCCTGTTTTCCCGAACGCGCCGCAGCGTCGCCCTGACCGCCGCCGGCCAGACACTGCTGCCCGAGGTGCAGCGCCTGCTACAACAAGTCGAGGGCTTGGCAAGTCTTGCCCAAAGTGCGGCAGCGGGAGAATCAGGCCGGCTGTCGATCGCTTTCGTTCCCATGGCCGATTACAGCGTGCTGCCCACCGCACTGCGCGAATTCCGTACTGCACTGCCCTCGGTGCATTTGGATCTGCAAGAAGCGACCACCGATGTCCAAATTGAATTGCTGGCCTCAGGCCGTATCGACATCGGATTTCTCCTGCCACCGCTACCGGACAAGCTCAACGCCGAGGTCGACTACCTGCCGCTAACATCCGAGCCGCTGGTGCTGGCGCTTCCTGAAGGCACAGCCACCACCAAAACCAAAATGTCGCTCAAACGTTGCGCTGACCTGCCGCTGATTATTTTCCCGCGCCGCATGAGCCCCGCGTTTCATGATCAAATTCTGGCTTGCTTGCGCGATGCCGGACTGAGTCCGCGCATCGGACAGGAAGCAATACAAATGCAAACCATCGTGAGTCTGGTTTCTGCCGGCATGGGCTTTGCGCTTGTGCCACAATCCGTGTCCAATATGAAGCGGCCGGGTGTGGAGTACCGGGCAATGCAGGAGATTTCACCGTGGGTTGAAATCGGCCTCGCCTGGCGACGCGACAATACTTCGCCCGTGCTGTCCGCTTTTCTCGAACTGATGCGAAAGACAAGCTGAATGCTGATTCATCCTATGCCGGATCCGATCGCGATTTCGATCGGTCCCCTTGCAGTGCGCTGGTATGGATTGATGTACCTGACTGCGTTTATTTTTTTCATTGTGTTGGGCCGCATACGAATCCGACAGCCGCATATCAATGCACAGGGCTGGCGCAATGAGGATGTCGATGACATGCTTTTTTATGGCGTGCTGGGCGTCATCATCGGCGGACGTTTGGGCGAAGTCCTGTTTTATCATCCGATGTATTACCTTGCACGACCGATGGAAATCATCGCCATCTGGCAAGGCGGCATGTCCTTTCACGGTGGCTTTTTAGGTGTGCTGGTCGCGATGGCACTGTGGGCGAGAAAGCATGATCGCCCACTGATGGAAGTGATGGACTTCATTGCACCGCTGGTGCCGCTCGGCTACGCGGCGGGTCGTATCGGCAATTTCATCAATGCCGAACTTCCGGGACGCGCCGCCGATCCCGCACTACCTTGGGCGATGGTGTGGCCCAATGTAGATCCGCTACCCCTGCCACGTCATCCATCACCGCTGTATCAGGCAGCCATTGATGGCGTGTTGTTGTTCATTATCTTGTGGTTGTATGCGCGCAAGCCCCGTCCCTACATGGCGGTCAGTGGCGTGTTCGCAGCAGGCTACGGCATAGCGCGTTTCTTTACCGAGTATTTTCGTATGCCCGACTATGAAGTCAGCATCGCCGGCTGGACCATCTCGGCGGGACAGATGCTGTCGCTGCCGATGATTGTGCTGGGCATTGTCTTGCTTGTGATCGCTTATCAAAAAAAGAGTGAGCCGCTGCCATGAATGCTAACCTCTATACGCTGTTTCGTTCACGCTTTCCGCAAGATCTCGATGATTGCTGGCTTGAGACAGAAGAAGCAAAGTATTACAGCTGGCGCGATCTCGAACGCGGCACCGCAAAAATAGCCAATCTGTTCGCCAGCCTGCAACTCCCCCCCGGATCGCGGATCGCGGCACAAGTTGAAAAATCACCCGAAGCCTTGATGCTTTATCTGGCCACGGTACGCGCAGGCTTTGTCTATCTTCCGCTGAATACGGCGTATCGCGCATCGGAGATGGAGTATTTCATCGGCAATGCGACACCGGCCGTTGTCGTCTGCTCCCCGAAAAATTTTGGGTGGATAACGCAAATCGCTTTTCGTGCAGGTACCCGCCATGTGTTCACGCTAGACGAACCACATCAGGGACGCAACAGCGGCACCCTGCTCTCCCGCGCCGTTCATCATGCCGACCAATTCGACACCGTGCATCGCGATCCGGATGATCTCGCGGCTATTTTGTACACCTCCGGCACTACAGGACGCAGCAAGGGCGCGATGCTGAGTCACGATAATCTGGCTTCGAATATTCGCGTGCTGCAGGAGGCATGGCATTGGCAAAAAGGCGACGTGCTGCTGCACGCGCTGCCGCTGTTTCATATTCATGGCCTCTTCGTTGCAGCGCATGGCGCACTGATGAACGGCAGTAAAACAATATTTTTATCGAAGTTCGATAGCGCGAGTGTGACCCGGCATCTGCCCCGCGCAACCGTCTTCATGGGCGTGCCCACCTACTATGTGCGCCTGCTATCTGACCCCGCGCTCAATCATGAAGCTTGTAAAAACATTCGATTGTTCGTCTCCGGCTCGGCCCCCTTGCTGACCGAAACCTTCGAGACCTTCATTGAAAAAACCGGGCACACCATACTTGAGCGTTATGGCATGAGCGAAACCGCCATGCTGACCTCGAATCCTTATCAAGGACCGCGCAAGGCAGGCACGGTCGGGCCTGCGTTACCCGGCGTATCGGTGCGCGTGATGAACCAGGAAGCTCAGGTCTGTGGCACCGACGAAATCGGTGACATTCAGGTCAAAGGCCCCAATATTTTTAAGGGCTACTGGCAAATGCCGGAAAAAACGGCGGAAGAATTTACTGAGGATGCTTACTTCAAAACTGGCGATGTCGGACGCGTTGATGCGGATGGCTATGTGTCTATTGTCGGGCGCAGCAAGGATCTGATTATTTCTGGCGGCTACAACGTCTATCCGAAAGAAATCGAATCTGTGATTGATGAGATGTCAGGCGTCCTTGAGTCAGCCGTCATTGGTGTGCCGCATCCGGATTTCGGTGAAGCGGTCGTCGCGGTCGTGGTGATGCGGGATGGTGCGACTGTATCGGAATCGACGCTCATTGATACCTTGAAAACGCGTATCGCTAATTTCAAGGTACCCAAGCGCGTGCATTTTGTTGCTGAGCTACCGCGCAATACCATGGGCAAGGTACAAAAGAATGTTCTTCGTGAGCAGCTGGGTTGAGGCTATTAACGCAAACAACTTCGGTTGAATATGAAATCTCGCAGTTCGAATCAACGAAAAGCTTTGTACAACATGTAACCCGCAAGCAGATAAAGCACCGCTGCAAATACTTTTTTCAGACTCTTGACCGGCAACGCATGCGCAACCTTGGCGCCCAGTGGTGCGGTCATTACGCTGGCGATTGAAATCACCAGCAAGGCAGGCAGATAAATGAAGCCCAGTGATCCTGTGGGTAGACCCGGCTCCTGCATACCAAAATAAATATTCGAGAGCGTGCCGGCCAATGCAATTGGAAAGCCCAGCGCAGCACTGGTCGCCACCGCATTGTGTATTTTCACGTTACACCAGGTCATGAAGGGTACGGAGATGAAACCACCACCCGCGCCCACCAATCCCGACAGAACACCTATCACGGAACCAGCACCGAGCATGCCGGGTGCTTTGGGTAATTCGCGCGTAGGCGACGGCTTTTTATCGAGCAGCATTTGCGTCGCTGAAAAACCGACAAACACGGCAAAGAACAAAGCCAGTGCTGAGGCATCAAGCTGGGCGCCTATCCAGGGCCCGATCCAGGAGCCAATCAATATGCCCGGCGCCAGCAGCTTCACGATAAGCCACACGACAGCACCACGCCTGTGGTGGGCGCGCACCGAGGATAACGAAGTAAACATGATGGTAGACAAGGACGTGGCAATCGCGACATGCACCACGATTTCGCGTGGAAAACCCTGGGCCGATAAAAGCATGGTGATGAAGGGCACCATCAGCATGCCACCGCCGATGCCGAGTAAGCCCGCTGCAAAGCCGGTGAATGTGCCGAGCACCAGAAAGGAAATGATCTGAATGGAATCCATGCCCGCTTTCTTTTTTATTTTTACGTAATTCTGGGAGACGCTGAGTTAACCCGTATTGTATGACGACCCAGCGCAGCTGTACTTTACGGTGGCCTGGCGAATCAAATGCTTGCTAAGCTTTTCAACCAGAAAATTTGCAGCCCTATTCCATCAGTGCTTTCTTTGCCTTCGCCATTTTTCCAACGATATGACGCCACTCTGGCAGGGTCACAGGCGTGATCGACAGCCGGTTACCACGTCGCAAAACCAGCATATCAGCCAACTCGGCTTGTGCGCGCATTTCGGGCAAACCAATGAGCCGGATTTTTTTCAGCGCACGTACATCAACCAACAGCCAACGCGGATTGTCCGGGCTGGCTTTGGGATCATGGTACGGGCTCTTGCGATCGAATTGCGTGGGGTCGGGATAGCAGGTGCTGGCCACCTCGGCAATGCCGGCGATGCCAGGTTCGGCACAACCGGAGTGGTAGAACAAGACCCCGTCGCCGATCTGCATCTGATCGCGCATGAAGTTACGTGCCTGATAGTTGCGCACGCCTGTCCATGCGACCGTCTGATCCTTCGCCGCTAGCGCATCGTCAATGCTGGCTTCGTCGGGTTCGGATTTCATCAGCCAATAACGCATATTGTTTTTTTGACTGTCAACGAGCTCTGCAAGACATCGCCTCCGATCGATTGAACGGATGTCCGCTGCAAAGATAAAAAAAGCGGCTGCATGAAATGCAACCGCCCGGAATAATGTCCCGCCTGTGCCGCTGCGCCGGCATCCTGAACCAAAGCGGTTCAAGTTGGCCACAGTAGTTCAATATTGGGATCGTCGGACTAGCGACGTTCACGCCTACTGAACGAATCCCGCAGCCTATGCATGTGAATGGTTCAAGGAATATATGGCAAACGCGAACACGGCAGGAGAACTGAGTCTACCTGAAACGGAGTGTGTGTCAAAGGGTTTAATGCGTGGCGATGCATTACATCAGATGTTGTTTACGTTTGAACGTCGCGCATCAGAACAAACGCTCCTGAGGAGCAAGTGCTGTATCCAGCGCCGCATGCATCGCGTTAATTTTTTGACGCATATCCGAGACCGACATGGACGTAAAGGGGCCTTCCACTGAGCGCGAGCCCAAGTAATCGGCAGCCATGCCGAGTGCGGCCATCACGGCAATGCGATCGGTACCTTTGACTTTTCCGGCATCACGGATAGCACACATGCGCTCATCCAAGAAAGCGACCGCTTGCTTGAGCGCCAGCTCCTCGCCTTCCTTGCAGGCGAGCCGGTAGGACTGGCCCA
>JBIIEY010000006.1:0-18144 GCA_044237595.1 Burkholderiaceae bacterium
ATTCACCGCGGGCGCTCTTGGTGGCAGCAACAAAGGCTTTGAACTGGTCAAGCGCAGCGGCCTGTACAGCCAAGTGAGCGGATAGCAAACTGGTTAGAAAAATCAATTGTCGCAAGCTTTTACTCCACATTGGTATTGGGAACAAGAATGTCACGATTGCCATTGGAATGCATGGTGGAGACCACACCACTTTGCTCCATTTGCTCGAGCAAACGTGCAGCGCGGTTGTAGCCGATACGAAGATGACGCTGCACTAATGAGATGGATGCGCGACGATTTTTAAGTACGACAGCAACGGCTTGATCATAAAGCGGATCGGCTTCGCCGCTAGGGGCGCCGATACCACCCAGTTCGCCACCACCCTCTTCGGCAGCACCGCCATCGAGTATGCCTTCGATGTAATTGGGCTCGCCTTGCGATTTAAGGTGATTGACGACACGATGCACTTCATCGTCGGACACAAACGCGCCGTGTACACGCACGGGCAAACCGGTACCGGGGGGCAGGTAAAGCATGTCACCCATACCGAGCAGCGCTTCGGCACCCATCTGATCGAGAATGGTGCGCGAATCGATCTTGCTAGATACCTGAAAGGCGATTCGCGTTGGAATATTGGCCTTGATCAGACCCGTAATTACATCGACCGAAGGACGCTGCGTGGCAAGTATCAGGTGTATGCCCGCTGCACGTGCTTTTTGCGCGATGCGAGCGATCAGTTCTTCCACCTTCTTGCCGACGACCATCATCAGATCCGCCAATTCATCGATCACGATGACAATGGTGGGTAGCTTCTCCAAGGGCTCGGGCGCATCGGGCGTGAGGCTGAAGGGATTGGGGATTTTTTCTTCCTTCTTTTCTGCGTCTGCGATTTTCTGGTTGTACGTGGACAGATTACGCACACCTAGCTTGGACATGAGCTTGTAGCGGCGCTCCATTTCATTCACAGCCCAGTTCAGCGCGTGGCCGGCTTGTCGCATGTCAGTCACCACCGGTGCGAGCAGGTGCGGAATACCTTCGTAGATCGAAAGTTCGAGCATCTTGGGATCGATCAGGATCAGACGTACCTGATTCGGATCAGCCTTGTAGAGCAGCGAAAGAATCGTTGCATTAATGCCGACCGATTTACCCGATCCCGTTGTACCTGCGACCAGCAGGTGGGGCATCTTGACTAAATCTGCCACCACAGGATTTCCGGCGATATCTTTGCCCAGACCAATGGTGAGCAGCGAGGCATTATCGTTGTAGACCTTGGAGCCAACAATCTCTGACAAGCGCACGATCTGGCGCTTGGGGTTGGGCAGCTCCAGGCCCATGTAGTTCTTGCCCGGGATGGTTTCGACAACACGAATCGAGGTCAGCGACAGTGCACGCGCGAGATCACGGGCCAGATTGACGATCTGACTGCCTTTGACACCTGTCGCAGGCTCAATCTCGTAGCGCGTGACGACGGGGCCGGGATAGGCGGCAACCACTTTGACTTCGACACCGAAGTCCGAGAGTTTTTTCTCGATCAGACGACTGATGAATTCCAGCGTCTCGACTGCGACGGTTTCCTGTTCGGCCGGGGCTTCATCAAGCAATGAAAGCGGGGGCAAGTTGGTATCAGGCATATCGAGGAACAAAGAAACCTGCTTCTCTTTTTCCACGCGCTCGGATTTGGGTACAGAGACAACTTGCGGAACGATTTGTATGGGCGCATGTGATTCGACGATACGCGCACGTTCCTGCACAACGATTTCCTCGCGTTTTACAGCGGCTTCGAGACCAGCTTTGCGATCTTCGGCAGCCGCGTAACGTGCAGAAACCCAGTGCGCAAAATTTTCTATGCCGCCACCGAGCTTCTCGGCGACCGCCATCCAGGAGACATGAAAGCAGAGGCTGAAACCCAAACCGAAAATCAGCAACAACAACAGGGTGCCTCCGTCAAAACCGAAGGTGTTCTGAACACCGCCGCCAATAATCTCGCCCAATACACCGCCATGCTTACCGGGCAGCGAGAATCTCCAGGAGTGCATCCGGATATGCTCCAGCGCTGCGCTACCTAGCAGCAGCATCACAAAGCCAGCACCGCGGATGCCGGCTTCGTAGCGATGTGGCTTCTCGGGTTCTTTTTTCAACAAGAAACGATGCGCCAGATGACGATAGCTGACCCAGACCGCGGCGAGCAAGGCAATGCTCCACCACCAAGCAGAAAATCCAAAAACGAAAAGCATCAAATCCGCGAGCATGGCACCGGCGGACCCACCCCAGTTATCCGGACGCACATTGGCGGCACTACGATGGCAGCTGCCATCCCCGGGCGCCACGGACCAGCCGGGATCACAGGGCGAGTAGGTAAATAGCGCCAGTGTCAGGTAAGCACAGAGTACGGCAAACACCAGCCAGCGCGCCTCGGACAGCAAACGAATGAGTCGGTTGGGCAAGGGATCCGGCGGTGATGCCGGCGGCGTGCGAGTGTAGGGTGTGGTGGTTCGGGTCATGACTGATTGGAATTCCGGCGGCGCGAGTGAGTCTTTGTCAGTTCATCTATAATTTACGCCTTATTTCGGCGGCACTATCGCATGAATCAGTGCAGGATGATACTCCCTCCCGGATACCTGTTCTCCTCAAGCTCCAAGCCCCCGCCTGACCCAACATTATTGTTCATTTCAGAAGATCCTTATGTCCAGCGCCAAACATGCACGTGTCCTTATCATCGGCTCCGGCCCCGCCGGCTACAGCGCCGCCGTCTATGCAGCTCGCGCCAACCTCAATCCGGTGCTGATCACCGATGTCGAGAACTGGCCCGGCGATCCCATGGGCGTACAGGGTCCTGAGCTGATGCAGCGTTTGCTGCAGCACGCGGAGCGCTTCAATACAGAAATTATTTTTGATCATATCCACACCACGCACCTGAATGAAAAGCCGATCCGACTGGAAGGTGACTCAGGCAGTTACACCTGTGATGCGTTAATCATCGCTACTGGTGCCTCCGCGCAATATCTGGGTCTGCCCTCAGAAGAAAAATTCATGGGCAAAGGCGTGTCAGCCTGCGCGACCTGCGATGGTTTTTTCTATCGCAATCAGGAAGTCGCTGTCGTGGGCGGCGGCAATACGGCAGTTGAAGAAGCGCTCTATCTTTCGAACATCGCCAGCAAGGTGACCGTGATTCATCGCCGAGACAAATTCCGCGCTGAGCCGATTCTAATCGATCGTCTGATGGCAAAGGTCGCAGAGGGTAAAGTTGTCGTGCACTGGAACCACACGCTGGATTCCGTGACCGGTGACGACAGCGGCGTGACAGGTATCGTCATCAAATCCACCGCCGATGGCAGCACCCAACCACTGACGCTGCATGGCTTGTTCATCGCTATCGGACACAAACCCAATACCAGTATCTTTGACGGGCAGCTTGATATGCGCAACGGTTACATCATCACGCGCAGTGGCCTTGAGGGCATGGCGACGATGACCAGTATCGAAGGCGTTTTCGCAGCGGGCGATGTGCAGGATCATGTCTACCGTCAGGCAATCACCAGCGCCGGTACCGGGTGCATGGCTGCGCTGGACGCACAGCGCTATCTGGAAAGTCTCGAGTAACCAGCCTGCAAAAACACACGAGGCACAGGCTCGAGGCCGGTAATTCCATGCAATTTCCCCCTTACAGGGTCCGTGCTGATGAAAGACTTCACCGAACTTAAGTCGCTACAGAAGCAACTAAGCGAACAGGCGGCTGCAAAAGCGCAAGCAGAGCGTGAGCAACGTGAGCGCGAAGAACAACTCGCCCGCGAGGCCAACCTGTTTCGCCATAGTATCGGTGAGGTCAAACCTCTCAACGCTCCGCCCAGAGTGGAGCCACCACCGCAGCATCCGCTACCGATACCCCATCAGCGCATCGCCGACGATGAAGCCGTGATGTACGAATCGCTCTCCGATGAATTCAGCATCGACACGCTACTCGAAACCGACGAAGCACTCAGCTATGCGCGCAGCGGCATAGGCCCGGATGTGCTCCGTAAACTGCGCGGCGGCGAATGGGTGACACAGGGACAGCTAGACCTGCATGGACTGCGCACCGATGAGGCGCGCGAAGCAGTGGCGCTTTTTTTGCGCGAATCGGTGCGACGCGGCTTTCGTTGCGTTCGCATCATTCACGGCAAAGGTCTGGGGTCGGTGAACAAGACGCCCGTGCTGAAAAACAAGGTCAGGAACTGGCTTGTGCAGAAGAGCGAAGTGATTGCTTTCTGTCAGGCGCGCGCTGCGGACGGGGGCAGCGGCGCGCTGATGGTGTTGCTTAAGGCTTGATCAGACTGCCTCAGCACCCGTCTCACCGGTCCGGATACGAATGACTTGCTCTACTGCGCGCACGAAGATCTTGCCGTCGCCAATTTTTCCAGTACGCGCGGCTTTGACGATGGCTTCGATGGCATGCTCGACCACATCTTCACTGACGACCGCTTCAACCTTCACCTTAGGCAAAAAATCCACCACGTATTCGGCACCGCGGTAAAGCTCGGTATGACCTTTCTGACGGCCAAAGCCCTTGACTTCAGTAACGGTCAAGCCGGTGACGCCGACACCTGCGAGTGCTTCGCGGACTTCGTCGAGTTTGAAAGGTTTGATGATGGCGGTGATCTGCTTCACAAGATACTCCTTTTAATAGTTAGTCTTTGAATTTTGAAGTAATCGGGTAGCGCCAGTCCCGGCCAAAAGCGCGATGTGTCACGCGCGGGCCCACCGGTGCCTGCCGGCGCTTGTACTCATTGATCCTGATCAGCCGGGTAATTCGCTCAATGTCTTCTTTACGATAACCCGCCGCCAGCAGTTCTGCAACGCCTTGCCCCTCTTCCATGAACAGCCGCAGAATGCCATCAAGCACCTCATAGGGCGGCAGTGAGTCCTGATCGGTCTGGTTCGGCCTGAGTTCAGCCGACGGCGCGCGTGTCAGTATTCGCTCTGGTATTACCGCAGAGATGTCATTTCGATAATCACAAAGCCGGTAGACCAGGGTCTTTGCGATATCTTTGATAACCGCATAACCACCCGCCATGTCGCCATAAAGGGTGCAATAGCCGGTGGCCATCTCGCTCTTGTTGCCCGTTGTAAGCACGATCGCGCCTGTCTTGTTGGACAGCGCCATCAGCAGGGTGCCGCGTATGCGTGCCTGAATATTCTCTTCGGTGGCGTCTTCGGGCAGACCATCAAACTCGAATGCCAGCGCTTTGCGGAAGGCATCAAAACAATCACTGATGGGAACTTCGTCATAGCGAACGCCGATTCGCGCGACCATGTCGCGTGAGTCGATCCATGATATGTCTGCCGTATACGGCGAAGGCATCATGACCGCACGTACCTTGTCTGCACCGAGTGCATCGACTGCGATCGCCAGCGTGAGCGCAGAATCAACCCCGCCTGACAGGCCAATAATGGCACCGGGAAAACCATTCTTGCCCACGTAATCACGAACGCCTGTCACTAATGCTGCGTAGACCTGTCCCTCGACCGAAAGTGCAGGCGCCAACGTCTGACTTTTGGGCTTCGCGCCCTCAAATGCGATGATGACCAGCGCCTCTTCGAACGAGGGCAGCTGTGCACACATCTCACCTTGGGCATTCAGTACGAAGGAGCCGCCATCGAAGATCAGCTCATCCTGAGCGCCAAACAGATTGGCGTAGACCAGCGCCAAGCCCTGACGGCTGACATGTTCGCGCATGACCTCTTGCCGCAGATGCTGTTTGTTCATGTGATAGGGCGATGCATTGGGTACCAGCAAAACCTCGGCACCGGCCGCGCGCGCCTTGGCGGGCATGTCGGGGAACCAGGTGTCCTCGCAAATATTCAGCGCGAAGCGCGTACCTTTGACCGAAAACACGCAGATATCATCCGCCGGAGTGAAATAGCGCTTCTCGTCAAAAACAGTGTAGTTGGGCAGTGCCTGTTTGCAGTACGTGGCGATGATCTTGCCGTTGCACAGTACCGATGCGGCGTTGTAATTGGCGTCGTTGCGCGTCAGCGGGTGGCCGACGATGACATGCAGATCGGTCAGGGTAGCCAGTTCGGCCGCCAGTGTCTGCAACGCCAGATCGGATTTTGCGTAGAATGAACGACGCAGTAGCAAGTCCTCCGGCGGATAACCCACCAGCGACAATTCAGGCGTCAGAACGATGTCTGCACCTTGCGTTGCTGCGCGGCGTGCAAAGTCGGCGATGCGCTGCGCATTGCCCGCCAGATCTCCGACGGTACTGTTGATTTGTGCGATGGCTACGTTGACTGTCATGGCCGTGAATCAGGCTGCAAAGAAAAAATGAGACCCCTGCTTCAATGAAGCCTATCCCGCAAAAGCCGAATTATCGCACGCGTGTGCTTTCCTCTCTCGCGGAGGCGGGGCAACCAGCCTGGGACGCGCTGGTGCGCCTGCAAACGGAGGCGAATCCTTTCCTGTCCTATGCCTTTCTGCACGCTATGCATGAATCCGGCAGCGCCAGCGAAGATACGGGCTGGCAGCCGCAGTATCTGACCATTTGGCAGGACGATACACTGGCAGCGGCCCTGCCAATGTATGCGAAGTTCCATTCCTACGGCGAGTATGTGTTCGACTGGGCCTGGGCTGATGCTTATCGGCGCAATGGCCATGAGTACTATCCCAAACTATTGTCAGCCATACCTTTTACGCCGGTGACAGGCGCACGGCTGATGGCGCGTACTGAAGATGCACGCGCTGCGCTGGTAAAGGCTTTGCTGGATGTGCAGCAGGCCAGCGACTTGTCCTCGACTCACATCCTTTATCCACCCGCGGATCAGGCCTTGCAGTTGGAAACGGCGGGTTTCATGCTGCGCAGCGGTGTGCAGTTCCACTGGCAGAACACGGGCTATGCGAATTTTGAACAGTTCCTGGATACACTCGATCAAAAGAAGCGAAAAAATATCCGTGCGGAGCGTCGCAAGGTTCGCGATGCCGGCATCGTCCTGCGCGAAATTCGCGGCAATGACGCGCGCGAGGAGGACTGGCAATTCTTCAAGCGTTGCTATGACCATACCTACCAAGCGCATTACTCCAGCCCTTACCTGAATCTGGATTTTTTTCTACGCATAGGACAAAGCATGCCGGAAAATATTCTGATGGTGATTGCCGAGCGTGAAGGCAAGCCGATTGCATCATCCCTGTTAATTCATGATGAAAAACGCTTGTACGGGCGTTACTGGGGAGCGATTGAACAGCATCCTTGCCTGCACTTCGAGACCGCGTATTACCAGCCGCTCGAGTTCTGCATCAGCGAAAAAATCAGTTCATTCGAAGGCGGCGCTCAAGGCGAGCACAAAATGGCAAGAGGATTTTTGCCGCAAAAAACCTGGTCGGCACACTGGCTAGCACATCCGGGATTTGCAGATGCGGTTGAGCGTTTTCTTGCTCGGGAAGGTCAAGGTATTTCAGCGTATATGGATGAACTCAACGACCGTAATCCGTTCAGAAAATAGCAGAACGACTGGACGTCCCGTGATCAGTTACCGAAAGCAGCCGGATATAAATTATCCGGCTGTTGGTCGCGACATCAGAAGTTCGGCTTGCTTGCAGCGCGTTTGTACGCTTCAACGCCATTCATGATCTCAGCCTGCGCGTCAGCAGGGCCAAACCAGCCGTCGACCTTCACCCATTTACCAGGCTCAAGATCTTTGTAGTGTTCAAAGAAATGCTGGATCTGTTTCAGACGCAGCACATTCATGTCTTCGGGTTTTTGCCAGTGGGTGTAGATAGGCAGTACCTTGTCCACAGGTACCGCGAGAACTTTGGCATCACCGCCGGATTCGTCGGTCATTTTGAGTACGCCAATCGGACGACAGCGAACGACCACGCCGGGAATCAATGGAAACGGTGTGATGACCAGCACATCGACCGGATCGCCGTCATCGGCAATGGTATGCGGCACGTAGCCGTAGTTACATGGATAGTGCATCGACGTTCCCATGAACCGGTCGACAAAAAGTGCGCCAGATTCCTTGTCGACCTCATATTTGATCGGATCGGCATTCATCGGGATTTCAATGATGACGTTGAAATCGTTAGGCAGGTCACGACCTGACGGGACGTCGTTGAGACTCATGGTTTACCTCGGGGAGTTTAAAAACGAATAACCCATGATTATAGCGGGGCAGGCTTTCCTTCGGCTTACAGATGATGCGCAGGATTGAGGGTTGTCCCGCCAAAGCACCGGCATGGGGCACTCAGCTTGCTGCCTAACGAGAAGGGCTTTTGGGTTTGTCCTGCTGTGTGGTCAGCGCACACTGGCGATAATGAACTGCCGCCGCCTCTGGTTGATTCAGTGCTTCGTGCATCTGCGCAAGCCGCAAATGCGCTTCCTGAACAACGCCTCGCTCAGCGGTGCCGGCCATTGCCTGCTCAAGATGGCGCTGCGCTTTACCCCAGAGTTTTTGTTTCAAACACAAAGCACCCAGCACCAGCGACAGCTCAGGATCGCTGGGACGCTCTCGTGCCCAACGCTCGCCGTTTTCTATCTGAGCCAGTAGGGTGGCTGAGCCTTCGGGCGCCGCACAATTGCGGTAGGCACGCAGCAGCCGCGTATCCCATTGCACGGCGAGCGCTTTTTCAATGATGTCAGCCGCCTCCTGTTGCCGACCGATTTTCATATAAGCGTTCGCGGCCAAGGCTGCGATGCCGGGGCTCACACGGTCTACAGCGGGCACTGTCACCCAGAGCTTTTTGAGGGCCTCGGGATCCTCCGCTGCGATGGGCAGCAATGCTTCATAGGCCATATCGCGCAACCGGCGGGAGAGCGTGGGGTGCAAGGCTTCATGCTTGTCGAGCAAACGCACCAGCCGCAATACTTCGGGCCAGTTGCGCGCGCTCTGGTGCACACGTAACGCCAGACGCAGCGCCTGCGCATGCTTGATGCCATGAGTATTCAGTTCCGAAATGGCGGCCAGCGCATCATCGATTTGCCGGTTGTCCTCGGCGAGCAACTCGGCCATGGTCATCAGGCGCGCAGTACGCAAAGTATTGTCCTCGCCAGCAGCCGTCAGCCATTCATCGCGACGACGATTTTGCTGGAGACGGTGCGCAGAGCGCGCACCAATCAGTGCCGCCAAACCAGCATACTCGGGTGCCAGTGAGGCTCGGGTTGCAGATTTTTCTGCGCGCCCAAATCGACCTTCGAGATAGGCCTTTAAAGCTTCTTGCAATGCACGTCCGGATTCACGCAACTGGCGCGTCGCACGATAACGCTCTACCCGCGCGGGCATTGCGAGTGTGGTGCGTACGGTACTGATGATGACAAACATCAAGGCGAACAGCACCACGATGGTAACGATAAAAAAATTCAGCGACAAATCCACCCGGTAGGGCGGATAGAAAAAAACCACGTTCCCCGGATTAAAACGCGCCAGTACCGCCAGCCCGATCGCCGTGGCAAAGAGTGTCAGTATCCAGAGAAAGAAACGCATAGTCGACGCGGCCGGGTCAGGGTCTGCTGGACCGCGACTGGCGCACGGCATTCAGACTGTGCGACAGAGTCGGCATTTCGATGTTAAGTACGCTCTCCTGCAACTGGCGTATCTGCTCGCGACCCGCCTTGGTCTGGCGCGCACGCGTATCGAAGTAGCGAACTAGCGCACGATCGGCTTCGATCAGGTCACTGCGGAAAGCGGCATCATTGCGAGAGAGCAGCGCAATACGAGCGTTCAATAAACGCAGCTTGAGGTTCTCGCGCGCAAAAAATGCCTCGCCTGGCGAGAGCAGTAGCGCCTCTGGCGAGCTGACAACACGAACCCGCACCAGATCCCGGATGTCGTGCCAGAGATCGCTGGTCCATCGATGCCAGTAATCCAACCATGCGCTGCGCCAGTCTTGCATCACAGAGGTATCCACGGCGCCCACACCTCCGGAAGCCGGTACCGTCGCGAGGCGCGTCTTGGGCGGGGGGGCAAGCACGGCAGGCTTTTCATCGGACAGCAAAGGCATGCTGTCTATCTCGGCAACCAGCGTATCCAGACGCAGTGCGATACCGGTGAGATCAATATTGGGCAGGCTTTTGAGGTTGTCGATATCTCTGGCAATCGCCCGGCGAACCGCAATGAACTGCGGACGGTCGGCCCGCGACAGACGGGTATCGGCATTTTGGAGGGCAATCAGAGCGCCGCGAATATTCCCAGCCAGCTGCAGCTGCTGGCTGGCGGTCGAGAGCACCTGCTCGATCTCCGCCAGTGCCCATTCATCCCGATTTTTGGCAAGGTCCTGGTAGAGCTGCTCCAGCGCGAGCTGCTGGCCCTGCGATTCAATCTGCTTTGCCTCGAGCACGGCCACCTTGCCCTGCAATACCTTGAGTTCATCATCAACACGGCTGGCAATCAGCTTGGTTTGACTATTCGTTTGCTCTCCACTCTGGAGCCGCTGAGCGACTTCACGGCGAAGCTCAGTCACGTCCGTACGCGCATTCCACCATTGCAGGGCCAGCAGCAAAGCGAGTGTGCCAATCACGGCTTTGAGTCGGAATTCAGGCTGCATCAGAAGGTCGGGCAAGCGCCAACCGGCAGAGGGCGCTGCCTTGAGTGCATCGGCCTTCGCAGCGGGTTCCCCAGGCGGGTTGGGTGACGATGTCACCGGGGACGCGTCTGAAGTCGCGGCTGTCGGTTCGGTCGCGCCTGCGTCCGTTGATGGGCCCACTGCTGATTTGTCGGGATGTTCACTCATGTGCGGGATTGTATCGCGGCGAACAGGGCTTCGTCGCCTGATGCTGTGCGTATGAGTCGTTGAAATCCGAGTTCTTCCGCCGTGTGCGCGATTCGCTCATGCGGAACGATGAGCGTACTCATCTGCAAGGTTGACCAAGCGTCGGCGCCAGCCGTCTCTAGCGTCATTGCCTTCAGGTAGCGCAGCGCTTCTGAACTGGTAATGACCCAGTCACTCATGCTGGCAAGCAGGTTCATGAACTCAGACGTGCGAACATCGTTCATCTGTGGCGGGCAGCGTCGGTATGCGGCTACTTGTTCGACATGAATGCCTGCGTAGCGCAAACGGTCTGCAAGTAATTCTCGACCGGTTTCGGCACGAACAATGAGAACTTTTTTGCCCGCGAGCGCAGGCAGATCAAGCACTTCCAGCAGCGTCTCGGAATCGGTGCGCTGCAGATTGACAGGGCTGACGATAGGGGCGCGATCCGGTGTCAGGCCGTAGCGAGCCAACGCCATCCGACTGCCCTCTCCCACCACAGCCGCGGTCAATCCCGCCGGCCAGTGATCGATGTGCTCAAAAGCAGCATCAATCGCGTTAGGGCTCACGAAGGCGACCATCTCGTAGTCGGATAGCCGCTCCAAAACCCTTTTTAGCTCGCTCGTATCGGGCAGTGGCTGAATATCCAGCAATGGAAAGTTACGCGCATCGATCCCCGATGCTCTCAGCCGCGCCACCAGTGGCTCCGTCTGGGCAAATGGTCGGGTGATGGCGACGGGCCTGTCAGTTTGCAGCATGAAAGCCACCTGCGAAGGGAAAGATTCAGTGTTGTCGAAGACACTGCAATTCAGGTATCACTCGAATACGGCTGAGCGCCTGATCGGCAAGCGGCAATCAGCAGCACTGAAGCGACCGGTGCTTATTCGTCAGTCTTGCATTCGGCAAGGATGGATCTCGCGTCTTGTGCCTCAAGCAGACTGGCAATCTGCCGACCCAGCGCTTCCGGCGCCGTCGACTCGCCGTTGATTTCGGCGCGGGCAATGCGTTTGCCATCGGGTGTCGCCACCATGGCCCGCAAATGCATGGCACCACCATCGACGGTGGCGAAGGCGGCCAGCGGAATCTGGCAACTGCCTCCGAAGGTCAGCGACAAGGTTCTTTCTGCGCGTACCGCATGAGCGGTATCAGGGTGGTTCAGCGGCGCCAGCAATTGCCGAAGGTCTTCACGGCCAGCAGGAATTTCGATCGCCATCGCACCCTGACCCGGCGCAGGCAAACTGTCTTCAGGCTCAATAACGGAGCGTATGCGTGAGGCCATACCAAGGCGCTTCAGTCCAGCCGCAGCGAGAATGATGGCGGCATATTCGCCTTTGTCGAGCTTGGCCAGACGGGTATCGAGGTTACCGCGCAGGGGGTGAATGACGAGTTTGGGGTAGCGGGCAGCGATCAGTGCCTGGCGGCGCAGGCTGCTGGTGCCAACAATGGCACCATCTGGCAGATCTGCCAGACGGGCGTAGTCGTTCGAGACGAAAGCATCGCGCGGATCTTCGCGCTCGAGAATGGCTGCAAGTTCGAAGCCCCCGGGCAATTCCATCGGCACGTCCTTGAGGGAGTGCACCGCCAGATCAGCCTCGCCCCGCTGCATGGCGACTTCCAGCTCTTTGACGAAGAGACCCTTGCCGCCAACCTTGGAGAGTGTGCGATCGAGAATCTGATCGCCGCGGGTGGTCATACCGAGAATCTCTACGGTGCTGTGCGGATATAATTCGAGCAGTCGCGCGCGGACGTGTTCCGCCTGCCACATGGCGAGCCGGCTCTCCCGCGAGGCGATGACCAGTTTTCCGGAAAATGATGCGTTCAATGCAGCCTCTCTGACTCGGGAAAAGTGTTGAACTTGCGACCCGTTGCTCACCGCTGAAAATTCGGCGGATTCTAACATGCACACCATCACCGACCCACCCAAGCAGACCATCATCTCCCCATGCCTACCCAAAAACTCCCAATACGCACGAACCGAGCCGCCGACAAAGACGCGCCACTCAAGGAAGATATCCGGCTACTGGGGAGGCTGCTCGGTGAGGTGATTCGCCATCAAGAAGGTGACACGGTTTTCGAGATTGTCGAGACGATTCGTCAAACGGCCGTGCGCTTCCGGCGTGAGTCCGATCCGCAGGCCGGCGCTGATCTTGACCGACTGCTGAAAAAACTGACACGCGATCAGACCAATTCGGTCGTTCGCGCTTTTTCTTATTTTTCTCATCTGGCCAATATCGCCGAGGATCAGCATCACAATCGCCGGCGACGCGCCTATTTGCTAGCCGGCTCAGCACCACAGGCGGGCAGCATTGCGGCAACGCTGCACAAACTAGACACCGCCGGCGTGCCCGGCAAGGCAGTTCAGTCGTTTTTCTCGGACGCGCTGATCTCGCCGGTGCTGACCGCTCATCCCACCGAAGTGCAACGCAAAAGTATTCTGGATGCGGGCCGCGAAGTGGCGAGACTGCTCGCTGCGCGTGATCTGCCGATGACCGCTGGTGAAAAAAGCCGAAACACGGAGCTGCTGCACGCCGAGGTCTCCAAGCTGTGGCAGACACGGATGCTGCGCTACTCCAAGCTCACAGTCGACGACGAGATCGAGAATGCTCTCTCGTACTACCGGATCACCTTTTTGCGTGAACTGCCCGGCTTGATGGACGACATTGAATCGGAAATCACGACACAGTACCCCCATAGCCGCCGTCAGCCGCTGCCGCCTTTTCTGCAGATGGGCAGCTGGATCGGTGGCGATCGTGACGGCAACCCCAATGTGAATGCATCGACCATGACGCGCGCCATGTCGCGCCAGTCGACCACGATTCTGGATTTTTATCTGGAAGAGGTACATGCACTGGGTGCCGAGTTATCAATCTCCACGCTGCTGGTCTCGGTGAGTGCTGAACTGCAGGCCATGGCAGATGCCTCACCGGATCAGTCGCCGCATCGTACCGATGAGCCCTACCGCCGTGCGCTGATTACGGTCTATGCACGTTTGGCGGCCACGGCACGCAAACTGGGTGTGCAGAATATTTTGCGCCAGGAAGTCGGCGCGCTGGAGGCCTACGAAGATGCCGCCGGTTTCATTGCCGATCTGGACGTGATTGCAGATTCATTGCGGGCCAATCATGGCCTGCCGCTGACCCGTCCGCGGCTCAATACCTTGCGACGTGCTGCCGAGATATTCGGGTTTCATCTCGCAACGTTGGATATGCGTCAGAGCTCGGATGTGCATGAGCGCGTGCTCTCTGAGCTATTTCGCGCCGCCGGTGTAGTGGCTGATTATGCCGCCCTGGATGAAGAAGAAAAGCGTGCCTTGCTGCTGGCCGAGCTGGCCCAGCCCCGATTGCTGTACTCGCCTTACCTCAATTATTCATACGAAACGAATTCAGAACTAGGGGTAATTCGGATGGCGAAAACCGTCCGCGAACAGTTCGGGCATCGCGCGATACGCAACTACATCATCTCTCACACCGAAACCGTATCCGATTTGCTTGAAGTATTCCTGCTACAAAAAGAAACTGGGCTGCTGCGTGTCGGCGATGGCAGCGCCTCAGCCGAATCTGAATTGATGGTCATTCCCTTGTTCGAAACTATCCCCGATCTGCAAAATGCGCCCGGGATCATGGATGGGATGCTCTCGCTCCCCCGCATACGTACGCTGGTCAGTCGTCAGGGTGATTTGCAGGAAGTCATGCTGGGCTATTCGGATTCGAACAAGGATGGCGGCTTCCTGACCTCGAACTGGGAACTGTACAAAGCTGAAGTAGGCCTGGTGCAGGTATTTCGCCGGCACGACGTAAAGCTGCGCCTGTTCCACGGTCGCGGCGGTACTGTGGGTCGCGGTGGCGGCCCAAGTCACGAGGCGATTCTGGCTCAACCTGCAGGCACGGTAAATGGTCAGTTTCGTCTGACGGAACAGGGCGAGATTATTGCGTCAAAATTTTCCAATCCGGAGATCGGACGTCGAAATCTCGAACTCGTCGTGGCCGCCGTCATGGAAGCGAGTCTGAAGCCCGCAAAAACTGACGTAAAGCACACCCGGCGGCTTGCAGAGTTCGAAGACATCATGGAACAACTCTCTTCACACGCCTATCGCGCGTACCGGGATCTGGTGTACGAAACGCCGGGCTTCACGGATTATTTTTTTGCGGCCACGCCCATCGCCGAGATTGCCGAACTTAATATCGGTTCACGACCGGCATCGCGCAAATCGACGCGCCGCATTGAAGATCTGCGCGCCATCCCCTGGGGGTTCTCGTGGGGACAATGTCGTCTGCTGTTGCCGGGATGGTATGGCTTTGGCAGCGCCGTTCATGCCTGGTTGGGAGACGACACCTCGCGTACAAAAAAAATCACGCTACTGCGGGCCATGCTGAAAGAGTGGCCATTCTTCTCTACCCTGCTATCGAACATGGATATGGTGTTGGCCAAAACGGATCTCGCCGTTGCCTCGCGCTACGCGAGTCTGGTGCCCGATAAAAAACTGCGTAATGCAATCTTCAAGCGCATCGTCGCAGAGCATGAGCTGGTTACTGAATCGTTGGCGATAATTACCGGCTCACGCGAACGTCTGGCAAACAATCCCACACTGGCGCGATCCATCAAGAACCGCTTCGCTTATCTCGATCCGCTCAACCACTTGCAGGTCGAGCTGATCAAACGTCATCGCAACTGGAAAGAACAAGACAGAGAACCGGATATCCGCGTACATCGGGGCATTCATTTGTCCATTAACGGTGTTGCTGCGGGCTTGCGCAATACGGGTTGAAGCTATCGATCAAAACGGTGCGAGGTAATCCATCCTCTATAATCGCGGCACGCTGAATGCCACAGAAAAGATTTGTATATGAACGAACAATTTTCAAAAAAGAGCGAGGCCTGGTCTGCACGATTCTCAGAGCCCGTATCGGATCTGGTCAAACGCTATACCGCCTCGGTGTTCTTTGATCATCGTCTGGCAAGCGTTGACATACAGGGTTCATTGGCACATGCCGAAATGCTGGCGCACCAGAAAATCATCAGCGCGCAGGATTATGCAGATATTCAGCGCGGAATGGCTCAGATACAAGCTGAAATAGCTGACGGCAAGTTTGAATGGCTGCTTGATCTGGAAGATGTACATCTCAATATTGAAAAGCGCCTCACCGAACTGGTAGGCGATGCGGGCAAGCGGCTACACACCGGCCGCTCGCGCAATGATCAAGTTGCAACGGACATTCGCCTTTATCTCCGTGCTGCAATTGACGATATCTCGGCACTTCTGCGCGCGCTTCGCATAGCCCTGGTCGATCTGGCAGAAAAAAATGCTGACACAATTCTGCCAGGCTTTACGCATATGCAGGTAGCACAGCCAGTGACTTTTGGTCATCACGTACTGGCTTACGTGGAAATGTTCGGCCGCGACGCGGAGCGCATGACGGACTGCCGTAAACGGGTCAACCGACTGCCCCTGGGTTCAGCAGCACTGGCCGGCACAACCTTCCCTATCGATCGTGAGCGCGTCGCAAAAACGCTGGGGTTTGAAGATGTCTGCCATAACTCGCTCGACGCCGTATCCGATCGCGATTTTGCGATTGAATTCTGCGCTGCCTCGGCGCTAATCATGACGCATATTTCGAGGCTGTCGGAGGAGCTGGTGATCTGGATGAGTCCGCGCGTGGGTTTCATTGATATCGCCGACCGTTTCTGTACCGGCTCATCGATCATGCCGCAGAAAAAAAATCCGGACGTACCCGAACTGGCGCGTGGAAAAACCGGCCGCGTCAACGGCCATCTGGTGGCCTTGCTGACGCTGATGAAAGCCCAGCCGCTGGCTTACAACAAGGACAATCAGGAGGACAAGGAACCACTGTTCGATACGGTCGACACCATCATCGACACACTTAGAATCTTTGCCGATATGGCGGGTGGCATCACAGTCAAGCCCCAGGCGATGCGGCAGGCTGCACTGCAAGGCTATGCGACGGCAACCGATCTTGCCGATTATCTGGTCAAGAAAGGACTACCCTTTCGGGATGCGCATGAGGCAGTCGCACATGCCGTACGGGCTTGCGAACAGCGCGGTTGTGACCTGGCCGAGCTGTCGACCGAGGAACTTCGGCAGTTCTCCGAGCTGATCGGACCCGATGTCCACCAGGTTCTGACGCTGGAAGGCTCAGTGGCGGCCCGACATCACGTGGGCGGAACCGCCCCTGAACAAGTCCGTCTGGCAATCCAGCGGGTTCGCAAGCTGCTTGCCTGACATTCAGCGCCGCACTAAAGCGTCCGCAGCTTTTACAGCCCGGACGCTTTTTTTTTATGGCAATGTTGTGATAAAACGTCGAAGCTGCCCGTAATTAAACCAATCGATAAAGTAAAGGGCAAACTGCTGCAAAGCAGCACGGGGACATAATCAATTATCGGCTAAATTTTCGGTCACGCTTGCCGCCCCTTTTTTCACGGTTTTGAAATCTAGGGCGATGTATGGCAGCGGCGAACCCGGCAGTGAAAAATTAAAAATCAAGGAGACACTGATGCAATTAACAGTTATTGATCAAACACCTAACGGGTGTGCCGCCGGGGATCAAAAATCAGCGGTTCAGACGCGCCACCTTCACCTACTTCGACCACGGTGACGGCGGAATCATCTCGCTACTGATCCTTAAGTAAATTTTCGCGAAAGAAATTTGACCATGTCATTCCTACTGTCTCTATCGAAATACATCGATGCGCTGAACGAAAGAATTGGCCTCGGCATCAGTTGGGCTCTCCTGCTAGCGGTACTCATTTGCAGCGGCAATGCGATTGTCCGATATACCTTCAACACCAGCTCCAACGCCTGGCTTGAAATCCAGTGGTATCTGTTTGGAGCCATCTTCCTTCTGGCGGCATCGTACACGCTGCGCCGAAACGAGCATGTCCGCATCGATGTCATCGTGGGACGTTTTTCAAAGCGCACTCAGGTCTGGATTGATGTTTTTGGATTTCTTTTCTTTTTGCTGCCTGCCACTCTGTTGATTCTCTACTTTGCGGTGCCCTTTGCGATGGAGTCCGTGCGCAATCAAGAGGTCTCCAGCAATGCGGGCGGATTGATCGTGTGGCCTGCAAAAATTCTCATCCCAATTGGTTTTCTGATGCTGACGCTGCAGGGTATCTCGGAGCTGATCAAGCGCGTGGGATTTCTGAGGGGCCTCATCGATGCCAGCGTTTTCGAGAAGCAGAGTACGACGCCTGCTGAAGAAATCGAGGCAATCAAAGCCGCCAATAAACTGAACTGATCTGAATCGAGGCGCCTCATGACTGAATTTCTGATTGCGAACATGGCACCGATCATGTTCGCCGCACTGGTTGTATTCCTGCTGTCGGGTTTTCCCGTGGCTTTTTCACTCGCCGCCAATGGTTTGATGTTCGGCCTGGTCGGTATCGAAGTGGGACTTCTAAAACCGGAATTGCTGCAAGCGCTGCCAAAC
>JBIIEY010000147.1:0-5553 GCA_044237595.1 Burkholderiaceae bacterium
ACCTGCAAGAGCTGCGCACATTGTCCGTGGATGGCCATGAATGGCCTGCAGAATCTGGCGGATGTACTGGAGTCGGGCCGTAATCAGATTCACGTCGATGCAGCGGTGCGCGAGAAGGCTGTCACGTGTATACAGCGCATGCTGGATTTTGCGGCTGAACGCAAAGCCAACACCCGGCCTTCGGCGGATTTGGCGGCTGAGCAAAAACTTTTTTCGGGTATTGGTCCTGCATGAGTACGCTGCGCAACCGCTTCGCGCCTTTCGATGGGGCGCTGGCGTCTGCTTTTGAGCAAAATATCGCCGCTGCTTTGGCAGAAGACATAGGCGCGGGTGACTGGACGGCAAAGCTGCTTCCCGAGAGTGTGATCGTGCAGGCCCGACTGACGGTGAGAGAAGCCGCGGTCTTATGTGGTGCGCCGTGGTTTGAAGGCGTGATGAATGCGGTTGATCCCCGTCTGATGATTCAATGGCATTACGCCGAGGGTGATCTGATGCAGGCTGACACTGTCGTTTGCGATATCACTGGACCGGCGCGTTCGCTGATGACGGCCGAGCGTACCGCGATGAATTTTCTGCAATTGCTGTCTGGCGTGGCGACGATCACGCGCGACTACGTGACGCTCATTGCGGGTACCCGCGCGTCTATTCTTGACACCCGAAAAACGGTACCGGGACTGCGCCTCGCGCAAAAATATGCGGTCCGTGTGGGCGGTGGGCAGAATCAGCGACTGGCTTTGTATGACGGCATTCTGATCAAAGAAAATCATATCGCCGCAGCTGGCGGTATTGCAGCAGCATTGCGGGCGGCGCAAGCGCTGCATGCGGGTGTATCGATTCAGATCGAGGTGGAAAACGCCGCTGAATTGAAAGAAGCACTTGATGCTGGTGCGGTTTCAATACTGCTGGATAATTTTTCTATTGAACAGATGCGCGCAGCCGTCGCGCTGAATGCAGGCAGTGCCTTGCTGGAGGCGTCTGGCGGCATACAACGCGACACAGTCAGGGCCATTGCAGAAACGGGTGTCGATCGCATTTCCATCGGTAGCCTGACCAAGGATATCCGGGCGGTCGATTACTCGCTCAGGGTCATCTGATCGAAGCGCGACATCAGGAATTCTTCAACGCTCGCTTGCAAGCTAGGCGCGAACTGCGCTACGGCGCGCTGGCGTCAGTACCGTGGGTAGGGCCTTGGGCAATGTCTCTGGATAATCCAGGCTGTAGTGCAATCCCCGACTTTCACGTCTTGAGAGCGCGCTGCTGACGATCAGCGAGGCGACTTCCACCAGATTGCGTAGTTCAAGCAAATCGCGCGTGATTCGGAAGTTTGCGTAATACTCATCAATCTCTTCCTTGAGCAAGCCGATACGGTGCTGCGCACGCTCCAGTCGCTTGGTGGTGCGTACGATACCCACGAAGCTCCACATGAAACGTCGCAGCTCATCCCAGTTCTGGGTGATGACGACCTCTTCGTCTGCATTGGTGACTCGGCTCTCATCCCATGCAGGTAGCGATATGCTCGCTACACGGGGCTGGTTGGCAATGTGCATCGCCGCTGCACGGCCAAGCACCACACACTCCAGCAATGAGTTGCTGGCCAGCCGGTTGGCACCATGCAAACCCGTGTAAGCAGTTTCGCCGACCGCATACAAACCCTGCAAATCAGTGCGACCTGCAAGATCCGTCACGATGCCACCACAGGTGTAATGCGTGGCAGGCACGATGGGTATCGCCTGCTTTGTGATGTCGATGCCCAACTCAAGGCAGCGGGCGTAGATGGTCGGGAAATGCGATTGCAGGAATTCGGGTGGCTTGTGGCTGATATCGAGATCGACATAGTCCAGACCGCGTTTCTTCATTTCGAAGTCAATCGCGCGCGCCACCACATCGCGTGGCGCAAGCTCGGCGCGCTCGTCATGCGAGGGCATGAAACGCTGGCCCGCTGCCTGACCCGCCGTCTCGGGCAGCTTGAGCAAACCGCCTTCGCCCCGAACTGCTTCGGTGATCAGGAAAGATTTTGCGTAGGGATGGTAGAGGCAGGTCGGGTGAAACTGGATGAATTCCATGTTCGCGACCCGGCAGCCAGCCCGCCAGGCCATCGCAATGCCATCACCCGTTGCGGTATCAGGATTGGTCGTGTAGAGGTAAACCTTGCCCGCGCCACCGGTCGCCAACACGGTGTGATCGGCATCAATCGTCATCACATGCCCGGTACCGACGTCTTGCACATACAGGCCAAGGCAGCGGGGCGGTGATTCGGTCAGGCCGAGCTTGTCGGTGGTGACCAGATCAATGGCGATATGGTGCTCAAGCAGTGTGATGTTTGGATGCTTGCGTACCTGCTCTTCGAGGGTCAGTTGCACTGCATGGCCAGTCGCATCTGCCGCGTGGATGATGCGCCGCTGACTGTGTCCGCCTTCGCGAGTGAGATGAAAGCCGAGTTCCGTTTGCTCGTCACGGGTGAAGGGCACGCCCTGTGCGATCAGCCATTCGATGGCTTCGCGGCCCTGTTCAACGATGTGCCGCGTCGCGGTTGCATCGCACAGGCCAGCGCCGGCCACCAGCGTGTCGGCGACGTGCTGATCATGGCTGTCATGGGAGTCCAGTACCGCCGCAATACCTCCCTGCGCCCAGTCACTGGCACCGTCTCGGAGCGCACGTTTGGAAATGACCACCACCTGACGGGTATGGGCCAGGTGGAGGGCAACGGACAGGCCGGCCAGGCCACTGCCGACAATGGCAACATCAAATTTCATGGGGAATTGGCTAAAAATGCGGGTTTCAGGGGTACTTCCGGGACTATAGGCGATTTGGGCTTACTCCGCACAACGTGGGGGCCTACGCAGAAATTGCCGGTTTGCGGCGGCAAAAGTCACAACTTTCGATCTGGGTCAAATTCTTTTTGGATCAGGCGGTTGTGGACAGCTTCTCAAGTATAATGGGCGCCACGTTGAGATTCGAGTAGCAGTGGTGCAGTATCAGTCTGTAATTCCTTACTTGGTTGAGACGCTCTTCTGGCGGATATTCCGCCTCACTTACTAAGATAGGAAATGCAATGGCAACTGGTACAGTCAAGTGGTTCAACGATGCTAAAGGTTTTGGTTTCATCACACCGGACGAAGGCGGCGAAGATCTGTTCGCGCACTTTTCAGCGATTCAGAGCAGCGGCTTTAAATCCCTGCAGGAAAATCAGCGCGTTCAGTTCGAAGTGACTAGCGGCCCTAAGGGTAAACAAGCATCGAACATTCAGCCCATCTGAGTCGTTTGAATCTTGCCTGATTCGCGGCCCATCTGAATGAAGGGTCAGCAAAAGAGCCTCCTGCCTCGAAAGAGTCAGGAGGTTTTTTTATCGCGATTTCCGCCAGTAATCCTTTTGTGCGAATGCTCTGCGCAGGAAATCGACGAAAGCCCGAATGCGTAATGGCAAATGCTGGCGCTGCGCGAATACCGCGTAGATGTCATTGCCGGGAGCAGCAAATTCATCAAGCACGGTCTCCAAAAGGCCGGATTCAATCTCGGTACCCACTTCCCACATCGATCGCCAGGCGAGTCCACGCCCCGCAAGCGCCCAGTCATGCAGCACTGCGCCGTCATTGCAGCCCATGGTGCCGGCGACTTTGACGGTCAGATTTTTGCCGTTCTGGCGGAAGGTCCATCCTCGTTGGCTACCGTCACTCGAAATGGCAAGACAGTTGTGATGTGATAATTCGTCCGGCGACATGGGTCTTCCATGTTTCTTGAAATACTCTGGTGATCCGACCACAACACGTTTATTGTCAGCGAGTTTCACCCCCACCAGACTGGAGTCGGACAAATCAGCAATCCGGATTGCAACGTCAATGCCTTCGCCTATCAGGTCAACCACTCGATCATTGAGGCTCAGGGTGAGCGTGACATCACGATGCTCTGCCAAAAATGACGAGATCAGCGGCGCCACGTGCTGACGACCAAATCCTGCCGGCGCCGAGATCAGCAGATGTCCACTTGGTCGCGCACTGCGTTCTGATACTTGCGATTCTGCGTTTTCCAGATCGAGCAGGATGCGCTGACAGTTCTCCAGAAAGGCTAGGCCTTCATGGGTGAGCGCAATTTTTCGGGTGGTTCTTTGCAGCAGTTTGACGCCGAGCCTGGCTTCAAGCGCATCCAGGCGGCGTCCGATGACGGCTGGTGCAATGCCCTCGGCTCGGGCGGCAGCAGACAGGCTGCCGCGAGCCGCGACATCGACAAAGGTCGAGATTTGCTTGAACTGATCCATGAAATGCGCTGATTTGTGACCAAAGCGAAATAATAATCTGTATTGAGCTTTAATTTGTGCGCAATTGTATGGATTTTGGCTTGCTGGTCGGGTTTGGTGTTCAGAGAGACTGAATGTAATCCCGCATCCCGGCCAGTAGCATTTCGATCGCAATTGCTGTCAGGATCAGCCCCATCAGGCGTTCGAAGGCCGTCATCACCGCCGCGCCGAGCACGCGCTGCAGATACTCGGCTGACAGCAGAACCACCAGCCACACGGCAGCGACCAACGAGAGCGCGCCCACATAGACCGGCATGGCCATTTGACCGCGCGAAGAGAACAGCAATACCGTCACCAGCGCAGAGGGACCAGCCAGCGCGGGTATGGCCAGTGGCACGATGAAGGGCTCGGCGGGTAATTCCTCCGTATCGCCGAATATCCCGCCAGGCTGCGGAAACACCATGCGCAAGGCGATCAGGAAAAGAATCACGCCGCCACCAATGCGCAGCGAGATCTCGCTCAACTGCAAGGCGTCAAGAAAATGCTGGCCGCCAAACATGAAAGTGAGCAGCAGGCCAAAGGCAATCGCGCATTCGCGCACGATGACACGGGCTCGCCGCTCGGCGGGTACCTGCCGAAGCGCTGCGACAAACAATGGCACGTTGCCTATGGGGTCTGTCACAAGCAAAAGCAGGATGAAAGATTGGAAAAAGCTCTCGCTCATTTACACTGTTGTCTTTGATCGGGCATGGCAGATCAGCATACGCCTGATGACTGAGCAGGAGGTTCAACTTGTCACAACAATCGGCATCTAAAACAGGCTTGTCGCGCCGACATTTCATTCTGGGCGGGCTGGGACTTGCCGGCGCTTTGATGGTCGGCTGGGGTCTGATGCCGCCGCGACAGCGCTTGCATGGTAGTTCGGCACTGCCGCTTGCAGAGGGCAACAGTGGCCTCAATGGCTGGGTCACGGTCGGCACCGACGGAACCATCGGTGTGGTGGTCGCCAAAAGCGAAATGGGTCAGGGCGTGACCACGGCCTTGCCGATGCTGGTGGCCGAAGAGCTGGATGTACCGATGAGCGCAGTCCGTTTACTGCAAGCGCCCATAGACAAAATCTACGGTGACACCAGCATGATGGCCGATGGCCTGCCTTTTCACCCTGATGATCGTGGGGCAATCAAGCGTGTTGCGCAGTGGCTTGCACGCAAGACCGAGCGTGAGCTGGGTGTCATTGCGACAGGCGGATCGTCAAGCATCAAAGATAGCTGGTTACCCATGCGGGAAGCAGGCGCGGCCGCGCGCGCGATTGCTGGCCGCTG
>JBIIEY010000361.1:0-5537 GCA_044237595.1 Burkholderiaceae bacterium
GTATCGAATTTTTCGACCATGAGTGACACCTTGCCCAGACCACGAGTCGTACTAGTGAGATCTATCGCCAGCCGAAGATCGTCGATCGCAACTGCAGAGCCATTACCGCGCGTGCTGATTTTTCCGGTATGCCAATCCAGCTTCAAGGTGTCTTTTCCAACGATGACAGAGCCGACTGAAGGCGACACCGTCACACGTGTACCGTTATTCAAAAATTGAATTTCCGGTAGCTTCATGTCTGAATGCACATCGCCATTCAGTCCGACTTTACCTCGGCCTTCCAGTTTCGTCCCCACACCGAAAAATTTTTCGAAAACATCGCGCTCTTTCCCCAATGGCTCGATAGACCACTCGATGTTCATTAAAGCCAGGGGAAATACGGTGTGCTTGAGCTGATAAGTCAAACGAGTTGTCATCCACCCGGGGCGAGATACGCTACCGCAATCATCAATCAATGCCACATCCACGTAGCCCTGCGATGAAAGCAACCCACGCTGATGGTGCAGATTACGCAGGCGATAGCTATGCGATTTCTCCGAAGCGGCTACAAATTCCTGCAGCCATGACTCGGCACGTTTGCCTGCATAGACGTTGATGCCGAACCACAGCAGTGCACAAGCCGCGATAACCGAGGCGATAATTTTTATATGACGCGAAGAAGGGTTCATAGGTGTGATGAGAACAATAGAATGGCAATGCCTGACAAGAGTGATGTATCCGATGCATACGGCTTGGCACAACGATAACTCAGAGCCCTAAGAGAACCTGCAATCGATAGGCGCCGTGCGATGCCTGAAACGCAGGACACCAGAAAAATAAAGGGCTTGGCGCCATTTCTAAAACACAGCCAAACTTGCGGTGTAATCTTCGTAGTCGTTTCCCTGAAAGTTTTAGTTAGACATCTTCAACATGGCCATCGACGAAAAATAATTTTCCTTTTGTCCATCTGTCGCCTTCTTGCAATCCCTCGTATTTAATCCTGCCGTACTGGTCGTTTTTTGGAAAGTACAGCACGCCGAAGCCATTACTTTTTCCTTCGATCAGATCACCCACGTATCTGATACCGTTATCATGCTGAACGATGCCATACCCGGTTTGGGAGCCAAATATCCACTCCCCCTCATATTCATAACCCTGGACGACATACTTGCCCCAGCATTCACTGCGCTTATCTTTATAATATTGAACATCTGGCTGTGAAGCGTATAAGACAAATGGATCACACGATGGAAGATTATTCGGATTGATATCTTCCCGCGATTTTTCATTCTCGGTAGTCAAAATTTTTGGCGCCACCACCTGATCGCTTTCGATAGGCTGCTTGGGTTCTGTATTCCATGAGCTGAAACTCCCGATCGCCAATAAAATACCGGCAATTGCCAATATCAATTGAAACGGCTTTTTTATATTTTTCGGTCCTTGGCGGTTGCGTTTATTTTTTTCTTTCTCAAATATGTTATCGGGTGCCGGCAAGATAATTTCAGTTTCCGAATTTCCCGCGCCAGGTAAACGACCAGCCCGCACCCCCTCGGCACCAAGAAACTGGCCTTGATCCCAGATCCCTGCAAATCGACTACCGTCAGATTTTGTCAGAACGCCTATACCGTGGAATGCGTTTTTTTTGAATTCCCCCACATATTCCGCTCCATCAGGAAAGAAGCAGGTCCCGCACCCATTGGACTGGTCAATTTCAAATACACCCACGCACTTGACGCCATCAGCGCGCACATAGGTACCGAGGCCATGAACGTTACCGCCCTTAAAAGTCCCTTCGTACGCAGATCCGTCAGACCAGGTTCGTCTGCCCAACCCATGAAAATTTCCTTGCTGCCACTCGCCCACATATTTGCTGCCGCTCGTAAAAGCAAACGTACCCCAGCAATTTTCATAACATTCATTCTGATTCGCCGGGCAGAGTAACAAGTTGTTCGGATTGGCAACGGCAAGTTGCCGCGTTACCGACTGCGCCTGTTGCGTGAGCAGCGCCGCTTGCCGAATAATTTTTTCAACCTGCTGACCTGTTTGAGATGCAATTTGATAATCACCAGAAAAATGTCTTATTTCCTCCAGAATGGATTCACAACTCGATTGTCGATTGCCTGGCTCTTTTTCGAGTGATTGCATTACCACTTTTTCTAGCCAAGCTGGAATACCCGGAATAATTTGGCGTATTGGAGTCGCGTATTTGGTCGTGTGCGCAGTCTTGATCTCGAAATCGTTTTCAGTATCAGATGCTGCGCCATCTCCAAAGGGAGGCCTACCGGTCAGCACCTCGTAAAACACACAGCCCAGAGCGTAAATGTCACTCCGTGTATCGGTGCTCTCCGGTCGTAAAATTTGCTCCGGTGACATGTAATGTGGGGATCCCATCTCCGTGCCAGCCCGAGTGAGATTGGTCGCCCCAAAAACCTTTGCGATGCCAAAGTCAGTCACCTTCGCCTCTCCGCTGCCCATGATCATCACATTCGAGGGCTTCAAATCTCGGTGAACCACGCCCTGCCTGTGCGCATAGCCCACCGCTGCGAATACTTGCTCCATGATCTTGAGTGCATCATCGACCGGCAGCGCACCCCGCCAATCCAGAACCTGATCCAAGGATTTGCCGTCGATGTACTCCATTACCAGAACGGGCTGCTCACCTTCCATCTCCGCAGTCAATAACTGCACAATCCCCGAATGACGCAACCCGGCCTGGATATTCGCTTCCCGAATAAATCGCTCACGCAACGCCTGATCTTGCGAGTGTACGGGCGAGAGCGCCTTGATCGCCACCTGTTGATTCAACACCGTGTGTCGCCCCAGGTAGACAATGCCCATCCCGCCTTTGCCCAGTTCCCGCTCGACGATGTAGGTTAATACGCGATCGCCTACTTTCATTAATTAGACACTTTCATTTTTTGTTATTTTTAAGCTTACGAATAATTCAGCGAAAATCCCGATTTTGCTTGGTAATTTTTGGGGGGGGCGTAGTGACAGGCTTCTTTTTTTCATCCAGTTTTATTCTTTGCCTGGCATTGACCTGTGCTTGTTGACGGCTTTTTTCTTCGGAGCGCCCACGTTCACCTGATATTTGCGGATGCTCATTCTCAACATTTTCTTGATCAGTATTTGTGGCGGCTTTATTGGTAACGGTCGGTACATTGACTTGCGATTCGCGAATCAATTTACCGTTTTCATAAACTACTTCGAATTGACTACCATCTGGCTTGGTGGAAATTCCCTGTCCGTGAAATTTGTTGTCCTTGAACTCGCCAACATACTTACCACCGTCGACAAGAGTCAACGTTCCCTGGCCATACCTCTTGCCGTCCTTGAATTCGCCGACATACTCGCCAATATGGCGACTACCGCTTCTCTGAGTGAATATTCCCTGCCCGTGAAATTTGTTGTCCTTGAACGTGCCAACATACGTGTCACCATCCGCAAAATCGAGTGTTCCCTGCCCGTTCCGATTATCGTCCTTGAATTCACCGACGTACTTGTCACCACCGACATAAGTGAGCACTCCATGTCCGTGTCTTCTGTTGTAACGGAATTCACCCACATATTTTTCACCATTGGCCATTTGGTGAGTACCCTGTCCATCCATCATGTTGTTCTTGAATTGGCCAACGTACTTACTGCCATCGGCAGAAGAAAGCGTACCCCTCCCATGTCTCAGATCATCCTTGAATTCACCCATGTATTTGTTACCGCCAGCGGAAGTAAACGTGCCTTCACCGTTTTTCTTGTTATCTTTGAATTCTCCGACATATAGGTCACCATTCGCAAATGTGCTTGTGCCCCGCCCATCTCTCATATCATCTTTGAATTCACCGGCATACTTGTCACCATTCGCCCAAGTGTAAGTCCCCTGCCCATTGCGCTTGTCATCTCTGAATTCACCGACATAATTGTCGCCATCAATCTGCTCAGTTCCCCAGCAATTATGGTAACGAGACTTTTGATCTTTCGAGCAAAGTGCCAAACTGTTTGGATTATTCAAATCTTTTTTTACAATTTTTTCTTCCCGTAGATCTTGTGAGGGCAAAAGCGTCAGAGGATCGATTGGTTTGCCCATGTGGCGTATCTGAAAACGGAGCTTCACTGAGTCCGCATCAGAATCTCCCATCTCGGCTATTTGCTGCCTCTGGGTGACCGTTTGACCTTCCCTAACCAGAATCGCTTTATTGTGTGCGTAGGCCGTCACCATGCCATCCCGATGCTCGATGATGATCAGGTTGCCATAGCCACGCATGTTTTTCGCGTAGAGCACCTTGCCATCGCTGGCCGCAACCACGGGTTGACCGTCCTTGCCTGCGATATCTATGCCTTTGCGGGTAGGGTCAAAGGTACTGATGACCTTGCCCTGGGTTGGCCAAACAAAACGGCTGCTGCCAGGAGGCTGTGTATCCGCCAGTTGCTTGTTGGTATCCAAAACGCGTGTCGGAACCACCTCCCCGCGATCCAAGGCATCCATCGCGTTATCCGAGTATGTGATTTTATTACCTGTAGGCGCTGTTTTTGTTGTTAAGCTTTTTGCAACCTGCCCATGAGCAGCGGTAACGAATAACAGCAGAAAAATGAAAATTAGACGCATAGTCGCTGCTCGAAACGCTGTGGGTATCCCAGCCAAATATCAGTTATGAAAAATGTAACGCCGACACGGGAAGCGGATGGTCGAATGATAATGTGCAAATGGTACAGTGCTGAGTAAAATCGCGCTGACGAGTAGTGCAGCCAGGTCTTCGTCCGGAGATTCGAGTAGCACGCACACTCGACCGCAAAGGCAAGAATTTGCGCCAGCAGCCGCCACTAGAATTGACGACACTAAACGTCGCTAAAGGACACTGCAATCGGAAATGAAGTGCTGTCCTGACACTGAAAGAGTCTGCACTCCCGCATCTCTCTATAAATTTAGGAAAAGTAGTCTCACCACAGTTGCAGCGTCTCTCGCCGGTAAAGAACAAAACACAATCCACTATGGAATTCGTGATGATTTTTAATTTAGAGACTAGATATCGGACGGAATTTGAAAATGAAAATCTTATCAAAAAAACCAGTATTCATCATCCTGGCAAGAATATGTTTTCTTGTTCTCGTTGCGCTCCTGTTGACACATCAGTCTGTTAAGGCCAACGGTATCGAGCAGCTGAATGGCGAGTGGTACAGCTTTCAATGGAAATATGGCTACACACTGAATAACGGCAAGGGTTATGCGACGATCACCAACAGCCCCAATTTTGAAAATGGCCAGGAAATCGTCCGACTCACCCCGGTCAGCCGCGACAGCTTTGTAGGAGAAAACGTCTACAAGGACGGGAAATTCTACAAAGTGAAGGTTACGCTACAGTCTGATGGAACCTTGTTTTTTGAGGGTGAGAAAAACGTCAAGTGGACCATGACGCGTATCAGTAGCACCGAGTTAAAGGCGCTAAAAAACGATGCAAGGGCACCCACCCCCGCGAACTCTCAGGTTGGCAAATCCTATGATGTACTACGTAACGCTTTATTAAAAGAGGGATGGGTCATCCTCAGCAGACGCGACTTCAAGCGGT
>JBIIEY010000148.1:0-5467 GCA_044237595.1 Burkholderiaceae bacterium
AGTCAGGCAGAGTTTCATAAGGGACCTCTTGGCCATTCACCGTCAAGCGCTTGTTTTTATAGACTATTTTGTCGTTTGGCACACCCACCACCCGCTTGATGTAGTCGAGAGAAACATCCTTGGGAAATTTGAACACCATCACATCACCACGCGCAGGGCTGTTGATATCAATGATCTTTTTATTAACAACAGGCAAACGAATACCGTAGGTGAACTTGTTCACCAGAATCAGATCGCCGATGACCAAGGTCGGCACCATGGAACTCGATGGGATCTTGAAAGGCTCGAACAGAAAGGAGCGAAACAGGAATACCGCCGCAATCACCGGGAAAAAACTGCCGGTATAGGCAACCCAGCCCGGCTGACGTTCCAGCTGGGCCACCAGCTCGGCGCGCGCTGCGGGGTCGGGTTTGACGCCTGTCTCGGCCAGCCGCGCATGGCGAGCATCAAATTCCGCCAGTGCCGCTTGCGCTGCCTTCTGGCGGGCGGGCGCAAGCTTGAAGCGATCTAGCGCCCAGATCACACCAGTAAGTAGGGTCAGAAGGAAGAGGATCAGCGCAAAGTTACCCAGTATCGATTGCAGTGTCATTTATTTTTCATCCACCTGAAGGATTGCAAGGAAAGCTTCTTGCGGTATTTCTACCGAACCCACCTGCTTCATCCGCTTTTTGCCGGCTTTCTGTTTTTCGAGCAGTTTCCGTTTGCGCGAAATGTCACCACCATAGCACTTGGCAAGCACATTTTTTCTCAGCGCTTTTACGTTTTCGCGGGAAATGATGTTGGATCCAATCGCTGCCTGAATCGCCACATCAAACATTTGGCGTGGAATCAATTCGCGCATTTTCGCTGCCACTGCCCTGCCCCGATACTGACTGTTGGAGCGATGTACGATGATGGCCAGCGCATCGACTTTTTCAGCGTTGATCAGCATATCGACCTTGACGACATCAGAAGATCGGTATTCCTTGAATTCATAATCCATGGATGCATAACCGCGTGAAATCGATTTCAGCCGATCAAAGAAATCAAGCACGACCTCAGCCATCGGAATCTCATAGGTGAGCTGCACTTGCTTGCCGTGGTAAGTCATATTGATCTGAATGCCACGCTTTTGTGTGCAAAGCGTAATCACCGCACCTACATATTCCTGCGGCATGTAGAGATTGACCGTCACGATGGGCTCGCGTACTTCTTCGATCTTCGACGGATCAGGCATCTTTGATGGGTTGTCCACCATGATGGTGGAACCATCACGCATGACCACTTCATAGATCACCGTCGGCGCTGTGGTGATCAGGTCCATATTGAATTCGCGCTCGAGACGTTCCTGCACGATCTCCATGTGCAACAAACCCAGAAATCCGCAACGAAAACCAAAACCCAGCGCCTGCGATACCTCCGGCTCGTACATCAATGCAGCATCGTTGAGCTTGAGTTTTTCGAGCGAGTCACGCAGAGCATCGTACTGATTCGACTCCACCGGAAAAAGGCCGGCAAACACTTGTGGCTGAATCTCCTTGAAACCGGGCAGCGGCCCAGTTGCGGGCCGCGACACCAGCGTAATCGTGTCACCGACCTTGGCCGACTTGAGTTCCTTGATACCTGCAATGATGAAACCAACCTGACCTGCCGATAGCGTGTCACGCGATACGGATTTGGGTGTGAACACGCCCACACTCTCCACCAGATGCTGCGCACCCGTGGCCATGAGCAGTATTTTTTCTTTCGGACGCAAAGTGCCATTGATCACACGCACCAGCATGACCACACCCACATAATTGTCGAACCAGGAATCGACGATCAGGGCTTGCAAAGGCGCATCGGGGTCGCCCTTGGGTGGCGGTACGCGCTTGATCAGGGATTCCAATACATCCTGAACACCCAGACCCGTTTTTGCAGAGCAGTGCACTGCATCGCCAGCTTCAATTCCAATGACTTCTTCAATCTCTGAAATTGCGTTATCAGGATCTGCCGATGGCAAATCAATTTTGTTCAGTACCGGTACCACTTCCACACCGAGATCCAGCGCGGTATAGCAGTTCGCTACAGTTTGCGCCTCAACACCTTGAGAGGCATCAACGACCAGCAAAGCACCTTCACACGCTGAGAGCGAACGACTGACTTCATAACTGAAGTCCACGTGACCGGGGGTATCGATGAGGTTGAGGTTATACACCTGACCATCTCGCGCCTTGTAGGTGAGCGCTGCCGTTTGCGCCTTGATCGTGATACCACGCTCGCGCTCGAGATCCATGGAGTCGAGCACTTGTGCTTCCATCTCTCGATCGGACAAACCACCGCAGAGCTGGATGATCCTGTCAGCGAGTGTGGATTTGCCGTGATCGATATGGGCAATGATTGAAAAATTTCTAATGTTTTGCATGCTTGCCGCAGGTACAAAAAAAGCGCTCTGAACGGGGCGGATTCCCCAGTGAGCGCTTTGTTTTGAAAGCTTTCCAGACCGGGGATTTTACCGGATTTGCGCCCCGTCAGTCAGTCTTGGCCAGTCTACGCGGCAAGGAAAGAGCGGACGTTGTTTTCATTCAGGAAATAATTACACAATTGCCGTGGTGCATGGCCCTCCTCCACCCCCACAAGGACCGGCACCAGCTCGTCGTAGCGCTCGACCAGTTCGGCATGCATGTCGACGTCGATGACCTCGATGGGCAGCGCGTCCCCGCATAACGCACGCAGCGCCGTGAACATGTCGTCGCAAAGATGGCAGTAACCGCGCGAATACAGAATGAAACGCTTGTGATTCATCAACCGCAGACCAAAAATCAATAAAAAAAGGCCACGATCTTCATCGTGGCCCCAATAACTGCAAAATCAAGGCTGAGGTGCGGGTCGCAAAGGCACAAACTGCGATGACTCACCCCTACGTACGAGCAACAAGGCATTTTTCTTCGGATCCAGCTTGGCCACCAGTGCATTGAACTGGCGCGCATCTTTGATGTCAGTGTTGTTTAGGCGAACTATGACATCACCGGGCTGCAGTCCTGCACGGCCCGCCACGCCATCGGCAAGTTCGACAACGACGCCGCCCTCCATGCGCATTTCACGTTTTTGGGCTTCGGTCAGGTCAGCCACGGCAAGACCGAGTGAATTGAGCGCCTGCTCTTGCTTGGGTTTTTTCTCTTCCTTCTTCGCGGTCTGGTCGGCTTCCATTTCGGCGACAGTCACTGGCAGATCCCGCTTGGTGCCCTTACGAAGCACGGTCACCGTGGAGTTGGCACCGGGTTTGGTATTGCCGACCAGTCGTGGCAAATCGCCTGACTTATCGATGATCGCACCGTTGAAGTGAGTGATGATGTCGCCAGCTTCTATGCCTGCCTTCTCGGCAGGGCTACCGGGTTCGACACGCGCTACCAGTGCGCCCTGGGCACGTGGCAGGCCCAGTGATTCGGCGACTTCTTTGGTCACTTCACCGATCTGTACACCGATACGGCCACGGACGACGCGTCCTAATGATTTGAGCTGCTGTGCGACGCGCATGGCTTCGTCAATGGGCACAGCAAAGGAAATACCCATATAACCACCAGAGCGGCTATAAATCTGCGAGTTGATACCGATGACTTCACCGCGCATGTTGATCAGCGGACCGCCCGAGTTACCGGGATTGACGGCCACGTCTGTCTGGATCAGCGGTAGGTAGTCACCCGTATCACGTGAATTCGCCGAGATAATGCCGGCAGTGACCGTATTTTCCAGGCCAAAGGGTGAACCGATGGCAATGACCCATTCGCCGACGCGCAACTTGCTGGAGTCACCCATAGTCAGTCGTGGCAGGTTGGTGCCTTCGATCTTGACCACGGCCACATCCGTGCGGCGATCTGAACCGATGATCTTGGCCTTGAACTCACGCTTGTCGGTGAGTGTGACGAAAACCTCGTCAGCACCTTCGACCACATGGGCGTTGGTCAACACAAAACCATCGGCGGAAATGATGAAACCCGATCCGACACCACGCGGCACTTGCTGCTCTTCCTGCTGGGGCGAAGGTCGGCGTCCACGGGGCGCGGGGCCCTGACGTGGCGGTACGGGCTGACCGAAGAAGCGACGGAAAAATTCCTGCATTTCCTCGTCCTCAGGGGCTCCCTGAACGCCAGGCTGCATGGCCTTGGATTTTTCAGTCGTACGGATATTCACAACGGCTGGTCCTACTCGATCGACCAGATCCGTGAAGTCAGGCAATACAGCGGCAGCGGCAATGCTTGGTGCCACCAAGCCGAGGCCGGCCGGCACGAACAAAGCGGCGGAGACGGCAAAAACGGCGGCTGAAAAACTGCGATTTACCTTGATCATGATTTTCATGGGAACTTAGTTAGGGCCGGGAGCGGCAAATTCAAGAGACTCGGCGACTTGCCGGATAGTCAACAATGGAACTTCGCCGACAATGGTAAGCCAAAATTTACCGTGCCGCTTGCCCAGCATATTCAGCGAGCCTTGCTGTACCGGCAAGCTCTCGTGGCGCGGCGACCAAGCTTCGATGAACACGGAGATCCCAGCGAGGCCATCGGAAAACACCAGCTGAACCACCTCCCTGGGTTCACCGGCGTTTTCCGGACGTCCTAGCACGCGCTTAACGGTACGACCAGGCTTGAAGCCACCGGGTAACCAACCCGCTTTCCAACCGGACGGCTCGTTGGGATTGGCCGATGAATTTTCAATACGCCAGCCACGCGTATTGGGATGACTGGTTTTGACCTGCGATGGCCGAACCTTGCCAATAGAAAGTTGAGTAAACGCAATTTGCTCGATGACCTCGCCTTTCTCGCTCAGGGTCTGCGCACGCAAAAGCAAACCCGATGCGCGGTCAGACCAAAAACGGTAGCCATAGCGCAGTCCGTCGCGTGGCTCGAGAGCGATACCCAGTACATCACGCCCGGCTACGCGATCGGTGCCGAGCTGGCGCGCTGTGTAATACCTTAGAAGCTCGCTTGGCTGGGTAAAACCAATGTCAGGAAAGCCACGCTCGCTACCACGAGGCTCAACGATGATGCGCCGCTCTGCGGGGAAGTAGTGAATAACCTCTTCACCATCGCGAACGTATTCCTGCGACTGACCATCAAGTACTTCGAGCTTTTCGATGACGGATTTCGTGGTGCGCATACGGGTGATGCGCGAAGTTCTCACCTGTGCACCCTGCTGATACACGAAGGTGCCGGAATACTCCAGCTTCTGTAACGCGCTTTGCGAGCGGTAGAGCCTATCTAGCGGGTCTGATACGGGTGACTCGGCTGCAGTCGCGCTGAACGCCAATGAAGCAAGGCACGCAAATAACAGCAGCGCTTTGCGCAGCGTAGCTGGTCGATGCATGATGTCAGTGATCAGAGTCGGTTTTCAGATTGACTGGCCGAGCCAGCTGCGCGGCACCATACAAGGACGGATGCGAGCTGTGGTGAATGCGGATGTAATCATTCAACGCATAAGTATCGTCACTGGGTGCAGGAAGGTCCGTTTTAGC
>JBIIEY010000149.1:0-5462 GCA_044237595.1 Burkholderiaceae bacterium
GTTTGCATAAACAGCGTTGCCTATCCATGATCCAACCGCCAAAGCTCCGCCGCTCAAAATCATGGCTATGTTTTGCATGGTGTTGTCGACTGGTTTATCCAGTGTCATGCCCATGCCGCCGGTAATGATCAAGGCCAGTCCGCCAAAGGTACCGACTGTGGATAAGGCATTGACAATGTGATTTACGGTAGGAGGGCAGAACTGTTTTATACATCCATCTGAGTCGTCCACATAGATAGAAGAGCTTTCTTCATCTATTGCTAAAGTCTTGTCGGACTTGTCGTTAGAGGCAGTGCTGACTTTCTTTGTTTGTATATTGCTGTCGCAATCGTCTTCGCTTGATGGCGTATTTGATCTTATTTCTCCTGGCACTTTCGTTGTAACAGACTTGCGCATTGAATTTCCTTTTAAGTAAATTATTGATCAGATACTCGCGAGAGTTAAAAAAGAGCGTTATCGCAAAAGCTCAGCCGTATCAGTAACAAACTAAAAAGAAATGTCTCAATACATTTCACGCTAAACGAAAAAAAATCGATATCGATAGCCGTAGTATTCGATGATCGATCAATATTTAATTTGATCGAAATATAAGTCTTTGGCGTTCAGTCAAGCATGGTGCGCGCGCGGTGGTATATGCACTATCATGAGCAAATATTTGCAGCGTAAGCACCTCGATGGTGCTCGCCATGGTGCATGGTGTATTGCGAGGATTTGATGCTTTTTTACGCTTTGGTTGGCAGGATCTTGCTTTGACGATAGAGCTTTTTACTCCACCGTCACCGACTTCGCCAGATTGCGGGGCTTGTCGACATCCGTACCGCGTGCTAGCGCGGTGTGATACGCGAGCAGCTGCAGCGGTACGACATGCAGTATCGGCGACAGCAGGCCATAGTGTTCCGGCAGTCTGATTACGTGGATGCCCTCGCTGGAGGCAATGCGGGAATCGGCGTCGGCGAAGACATACAGCTGTCCTCCCCGAGCGCGGACTTCCTGCATGTTGGATTTCAGTTTTTCAATGAGTGCATCATTGGGTGCGACGGTGACTACGGGCATGTCTTCGGTGACGAGGGCCAGGGGCCCGTGTTTGAGTTCGCCTGCGGGATAGGCTTCCGCGTGAATGTAGGAGATTTCCTTGAGTTTCAGTGCGCCCTCAAGTGCGATGGGATAGTGCAGGCCGCGACCAAGAAAGAGTGCATTTTCTTTTTTTGCGAAGGCATCCGCCCATGCAATGATTTGCGGTTCGAGTGCAAGCACCGACGACAGCGCCACGGGCAGATGTCGCAGATTTTTCAGATGCGTTGCTGCTTGTTCGGTGCTGAGTCGTCCACGCAGTTGTGCCAGCGTCAGCGTGAACAAGAATAGTGCAGCAAGCTGTGTGGTGAAGGCTTTGGTTGATGCGACACCAATTTCTACGCCGGCGCGGGTCAGATAAGCGAGACTGGTTTCTCGTACCATCGCCGAGGTGGCGACATTGCAGATGGCCAGTGAATGCTTGTGCCCGAGTTCTTTCGCGTATTTCAGTGCCGCCATGGTGTCTGCGGTTTCGCCGGACTGTGAAATGACGACGACCAGTGCGCGTGGATTGCTGGCAGGTTGCCGATAGCGATACTCGCTGGCGATTTCAACTTGTGTGGGTATGCCAGCAATAGCTTCTAGCCAGTACTTTGCTGTCATGCCCGCGTAGTAGCTGGTGCCGCAGGCGAGTATTTGTATTGCGTCGATATCGTTAAAGATGTCCGAGGCTTTTTTGCCAAACAGGTCGGGGCTGAATCCGAGCACGCCTTCAAGTGTGTCGCTGATGGCGCGAGGTTGCTCGAAGATTTCCTTTTGCATGTAGTGACGGTAGGGTCCGAGATCAATAGCGCCGGAATAGGCATTGACGGTCTGGACTGCACGTTCTACGGCTTGATCGTTCTGATCCGTGATGCGTATACCGGCGAGCTGGACATCGACCACATCGCCTTCTTCAAGGTAAATAATCTGGTCGCTTGTGCCTGACAAGGCCATGGCATCGGAGGCGAGGAAGTTTTCACCTTGGCCCACACCGACAACCAGTGGACAACCCTGACGCGCGCCGATAACGCGCTGAGGTTCATCTTTGCAGAACACGGCGATCGCGAAAGCACCATGCAGTTTTTTAACGGCGCGTTGCACGGTGCGCAGCAGATCGCCATCATACAAATCATTGATCAGATGCGCGATGACTTCAGTATCCGTTTGCGATTCGAATAGATAGCCGCGCTCGGTCAGTTCGCGTCGCAGTTCTTCGTAGTTTTCGATAATGCCGTTGTGAACGATCGCAATACGCGCCTCGCCTTCTTTGGCAGAAAAATGCGGGTGGGCGTTATTGGTTGCGGGTGCACCGTGCGTTGCCCAGCGTGTGTGGGCGATGCCGGTATGACCGTTGAGCTGCGTATCCGCTACTTGGGTCTCAAGCTCGGCAACACGCGCGACGCTGCGTGAGCGTTTCAGGCCTTGCTGATGCACGGCGACGCCGCAGGAGTCATAACCCCGATACTCGAGTCGCTTAAGACCTTCGAGCAGGATGGGGACGATGTCGCGCTGGGCGACGGCTCCGACGATGCCGCACATGAGGAATCCTATTTTTTCTGTTTGACGGGCCGTTGCCAGCCCGTGACGCTGGTTTGTTTTGCGCGCGAGACGGTGAGGCTGTCAGCGGGCGCATCCTTGGTCAGTGTGGTGCCGGCACCCAATGTCGCGCCTCTGCCAACGGTGACCGGTGCGACGAGCTGAGTATCACTGCCGATGAAAGCATCGTCTTCGATGATGGTACGGTGTTTGTTGGCACCGTCGTAATTGCAAGTGATCGTGCCGGCACCAATGTTGACGCGCGATCCGACGGTGGCATCACCGACATAGGCGAGGTGATTGGCTTTGCTGTGTGCGCCGAATTGACTGTTTTTAATTTCGACGAAATTGCCGATGTGGACATCGGCACCGAGTTCCGTGCCGGGGCGAAGTCGGGCGTAGGGGCCGATCTGCGACGCTTCACCTATTACCGCCTGATCAATGTGGGAGAAAGGCCGGATCGCGCTACCCTTGCCAATACGCGCATGGCTGATCACGCAGTGCGCGCCAATGGATACGCCATCGGCCAGTTCGACACGGCCTTCAAAGACGCAGCCGACATCGATGCTCACATCTCGTCCGCAGACAAGTTCGCCTCGCACATCAATGCGAGCAGGATCAGCGAGTGTGACCCCTTGCTCGAGCAACTGATGAGCGACATTGCGCTGATGAATGCGCTCGAGTTCTGCCAGCTGCACTTTGCTGTTGACGCCCAGTGTTTCCCAGACAAACCCGGGTTGTGCCGATTCGACGGGAATATTCTCGCTGACGGCCTGCGCAATGATGTCGGTGAGGTAGTACTCGCCCTGAGCGTTATTGTTGGATAGTTTGCTTAACCAGGATTTCAGTGCGCGGGTGGGTGCAACCAGAATGCCGGTGTTGACTTCGCGGACTGCACGTTCGGTATCGCTGGCGTCTTTTTGCTCGACGATGCGCACGATACGGCCTGCTTCGCGGATGATGCGGCCATAGCCTGTGGGATCATCGAGCTCGACGGTGAGTACTGCCAACTTTTCCTTGCCGGCGCGGCTGATCAGCGTTTGCAAGGTGTTGACGTTGGTCAGTGGCACATCGCCATAGAGCACCAGTGTCGGTTGATCATCACGCAAGTAGGGTGCGGCCTGCATGACGGCATGGCCTGTGCCCAGTTGGGGTTGCTGCAGTACGAATTGCAGATCATCGGCTGCAAGCTGTGAAGGTACTGCGTCACCGCCATGACCATAGACGACGCAGCATGCCGAGGGATCCAGATGGCGAGCGGTGTCTATGACATGCGAGAGTAGAGGCTTGCCGGCCAGCGGGTGCAGGACCTTGGGCAGGTCGGACTGCATGCGTTTTCCCATGCCGGCAGCGAGGATGACAACATTCATAGGCGAGTCTTGGGTTGGTGCAAAATTTTAGCACGCACCCTGTCTGTGGCAGTGCCTGTGCGCAGGTGATTTTCAGGAATTTTGGCGAGGCTCAATCGCTGCCTGTGGCTTGAGGTTGCAGTTGAATGATATTCACGGGCGTATCGGTGGTCGCGCAAGGCGCTTCGTCAAAGGCGATGTCACCATCGGCAAGCGGTACGCCAGTGACTTCGAGCTTGGCAAAGTCGAACAGCGATCTGTCCATCAGATGCGATGGCACGACGGTGGACAGTGATGAAAAAATATTGTCTACGCGGCCAGGAAATTTTTTCTCCCACTCGCGCAGCATGTTTTTGATTTGCTTGCGCTGAAGATTTTCCTGGCTGCCGCACAGGTCGCAGGGAATGATGGGGAAGTTTTTTAGTGCCGCATAACGTTCGGTATCTGCTTCCTGTACATAGGCCAGCGGTCGAATCACAATGTGACGACCATCATCGGATTGGAGTTTTGGCGGCATGCTTTTGAGTTTGCTGCCAAAGAACATATTCAGGAAGAAGGTCTCCATGATGTCGTCGCGGTGATGGCCGAGCGCGATTTTGGTTGCGCCCAGTTCATCGGCCACCCGATACAAAATGCCGCGACGCAGTCGAGAACATAGCGAGCATGTCGTCTTGCCTTCCGGGATGACGCGTTTGACGATACTGTACGTATCTTGCGTCTCGATGTGAAATGGCACATCAATGCTGCGCAGATAGGCTGGCAGCACATCTGCAGGGAAGTTGGGCTGCTTCTGATCGAGATTGACGGCCACGATGTCAAAGCTGATCGGTGCGCGTTCGCGCAGCGTGAGCAGAATGTCGAGCAGCGCATAGCTGTCTTTGCCACCGGAGAGGCAGACCATGACACGATCGCCTTCCTCGATCATATTGAAGTCACCGATCGCCTGGCCTACCAGTCGGCATAGGCGTTTGTGCAGCTTGTTGTTTTCGTAAGCCGCTTTTTCTGCCTGACGTGCGGTCAGGCCCGTATCGGCTTGGGTCACGTGCGCAGCTGTGGCATCCATTTACTGGTCCTTGATGTGAAAAATTTCGACGCCAACGGATTCGCAATCCGCATACACATCGGGTTTTCGTGTTGATACTTGTACACCACGGACTTTGGGGTGCACGAGCAGCGCGCGTGCGATGTCGTCACATAAGGTTTCCTGCAGCTGAATATGACCCCGGGCAACACGCTCTTCAATGGTGAAGCGGATGAAGTCGTAATCGACTACTTCATTAAGTTCATCTTGCGTTGGTGTTGAGGCCGCCAACGGAATGAAGAGATCGACATTGAACAGCACACGCTGTTCCGCCTCTTTTTCGAAATCATGAACGCCTATGTTGCTCATGACTTGATAGTCGCGTAAAAACAGGCGACGACAATCACTAAGTCGCGGATGGAAGAGCAAAGAGGCCATGACAGTTCAATCAAAAAAAGAGAAATCGGGAATTCAGGTAGCGAGGAACATGACGTCCCGTTGAG
>JBIIEY010000150.1:0-5419 GCA_044237595.1 Burkholderiaceae bacterium
GCCTGGTCTGCCTTCGGTGGCAATGCCCCAGGCCTTGCGCACCGTGGCCTCCATCGTGTCTGCATCCCTGACCTGAACATTCCATTTGGTGATGGTGCGCGAGATACCGAGTGCATCGCATTCCTGAAACGCATCCGTGCCAATGACGGCAGTCGCTACCTGACCACTCACACAAATCACAGGAACGGAATCCGACATGGCATCCAGCAAGCCCGTTGTGGTGTTGCTCATGCCAGGGCCGGAGGTCACAAAAACGATGCCGGGACGGCCAGTGCTGCGAGCATAGCCTTGGGCCGCATGCACTGCCGCCTGCTCATGGCGGACCAGTACATGCCTCAGACGCGGTTCCGCATGAAGCGCGTCGTAGAGCGGCAGGGCCGCGCCCCCGGGGTAGCCAAACACGGTATCGGCGCCCAGATCCAGCAAGGTGCGGATCAGCACCGCCGCACCATTGCCCACAGGGGCTTGCGCGAGGCTTTCGGCGGCTTCGGCCTGCGAAAGGTTCTGGAACGGCGGACTGTGTACAGTATTCATGGCATCAATATAGTCTGCATATTGCAGAAAATGCTTTTGATTATTGCCGTCACTACCTATAATTCAGAAGATTCTTTTGCAAATATAAATTTTCTCAGAATGGAACTAGATAAATTCGATATCGCGATCCTGGAGGCCCTGCAAAAGGATGCGCGCTTAAGCCTGCAAGAACTCGGCAAGCAGGTTGGCCTGACGGCATCACCCTGCTGGACGCGGATCAGGCGCATGGAAGACGCCGGGGTGATTGAGGGCTATGCGGTGCGGGTCAATCCCGAAAAAGTCGGTCTGAGCGAAACGGTGATCCTGCATGTCACGCTGGACAGCCACTCGGATGAGGCACTATTTGAGTTCGGCAAAACCCTTGAGGAAATTCCGGAGGTGCTGGAGGCGTATCTGGTCTCGGGGGATTACGACTATTACATTCGCGTAGCGGTCGAGGGCACACGCGGCTACGAACGATTCCTGAGAGAGCGTTTGTACAAAATTCCCGGCATCCGTCACAGCAAATCCAGCTTCGTGCTGCGGCGCCTTAAGCAAAGTCAGTTGCCAATCCGTCGCTGACCCTCGCACCCAACAAAACCAGTTCATTGGCTTGGTGGCTAGAGCCGATCAACACTCATGTCGTCGTAGATCTCGAAGGGCTGGTGTATCCAGGGGTTGTCAGGCAAGTACTCGACAAAAAAATCCGGCCGCACGACTGAACAGGCCTTGTACCAAATAACGGCCGAACGTACTTCAGTCACATCAGGAAATCGAATGCGCAGATGTTCCTGCACACGCTGCAAGGTGACACCGGAATCCACCAAATCATCAATCAGCAAAATACGCCCGGCGAGTGGACTCGCGGTAGAGGTGATGCTGTTGGAGATTTCCAGTTCACCGCGCTGTGTGCCAGCAGCCTCGCGATAAGAACTCGCCGAAAGAATGGCCAGCGGTACTTTGAAAAGGCGGGAGAACACATCCCCAGGACGTAGCCCGCCTCTGGCAAGACACAAGATTTGATCGAATTGCCATCCTGATTGATGAACGATTTTGACCAGCGACTCTATTGCGCGATGGTAGTCATCCCAGGATACCCGCCGATGTACGGCTTGATGCACGGGCACGACGGGCAAATCATTCACTCGAATGGGTGGCGCAAGACAATAGTCTCTTCGCGATCCGGACCTGTGGAGACCATGTCGATTGGCACGCCTACCAGTTCTTCAATGCGCTCAACATAGGCTCGTGCCGCCGCTGGCAAATCCTTCATGGATTTCGCGCCGACCGTCGGCTCTTTCCAACCCGGCATGTCCTCATAGATTGGTTCGCAAGCCGCAGCTTCTTCGGCACCGGACGGAAAGATATCAACCTGTTTGCCATTGAGACGATAGCCGGTACAGATTTTCAGCGATTCGATACCGTCCAATACATCCAGCTTGGTCAGGCACATGCCCGAGACGCCATTGATCTGTACAGAACGCTTGAGCAATGCGGCATCAAACCAGCCGCAGCGACGCGCACGACCGGTGACGGTGCCGAATTCATGACCGACTGCCGACAGATGCTTGCCAACGCCGTTGTCGGTCGATAGCTCGGAGGGGAAAGGTCCCGAACCGACACGCGTGGTGTAGGCCTTGGTGATACCCAGTACGTAGTGAAGCATGTTCGGACCCACACCCGAACCGGCAGCAGCGTTACCAGCAACGCAATTACTGGATGTGACATACGGATAGGTACCGTGATCGACATCAAGCAGACTGCCCTGCGCACCTTCGAATAATAAATTGGCGCCAGCTTTGTGCGCCGCATACAGCGCACTGGAGACATCGGTCACCATGGGGCGAATGCGATCCACCGTGGCGAGTGCATCATCGAAGGTTTTTTGGAAATCAACCGACTGTGCCTTGAGGTAGTTCACGAGGACAAAATTGTGATAATCCAGGTTCTCGCGCAGCTTTTCTTCGAAACGTTTTTGATTCAATAGATCCGCAACGCGAATGGCGCGACGTGCAACCTTGTCTTCATAGGCAGGGCCAATGCCTTTGCCCGTGGTGCCAATTTTGGCATCGCCGCGCGCAGCTTCGCGCGCTGCATCCAATGCCGTGTGATAAGGCAAGATGATGGGACAAGCTTCGGAAATTTTCAGTCGATTGGCAACCTGGATACCAGAGGCTTCGAGCTTGTCAATTTCACGAAGAAGATCAGGGACGGACAAGACCACACCATTGCCAATGTAGCAGGCAACGCCCGCACGCATGATGCCCGACGGGATCAGCTGCAGCGCGGTCTTTTGTCCACCGATGACTAACGTGTGGCCAGCGTTATGTCCGCCCTGAAAACGCACGACACCCTGCGAATGATCGGTGAGCCAATCGACGACTTTCCCCTTACCCTCGTCGCCCCATTGGGTACCAATGACAACTACATTTCTAGCCATGATATTTACGAACCTTGTAAGTTCTGTTTTTTGATAATGAATTTTCCAGCTTCGGAAACGATCTCGCGATCGCAATCGAATTCCTGCTGATCGTTCTCGTGCCCCGGCAAGGATTGAATGACGATTTCGCCTTCATCACGTAGACGCGCAATGAGTGAGGTGAGTTCGGGCTCGCGACCCCAAGGCGCCCTGATGGCACTGGCCGGTGATGCAGACGGCAGCAAACGCGCAATTTCACGCAAATCCATCGAGAAACCGGTTGCCGGACGCGCCCGTCCGAACGCTTCACCCAAATGATCGTAACGACCACCGCGCGCAACTGCGTTCGGCAGACCCGGCACATACAATGCAAACATCGCGCCACTCTCGTACTGGTAGCCAGAAAGATCTGCTAAATCAATGTTGACGCGCACTCCTCCGGCCGCTTTTGCAAGCAGAGAAAGTTCATCAAGCGCGCGAGTAACGGCAGTATTGGCATGCAATGCCTCGCGCGCACGCTCGAGCACAGTCAGATCGCCATGCAACTCAGGCAGTATACGTAACGCGTTTTTCACACGATCAGAGAACGTCGCCGACAAGCCATGCAGCGCCGGCACATCCTTGGATCGCAGCAGCGTGATGATTTGTGAGTGCTGTTTGAGTGCGAGTGCGTCACCCTCGAGGATGCCGTTCAAAATGCCCGCATGCGAAAGATCAAGCGTCACATCCACCAGACCCGCCAGACGTAACGAGGCCAGTGCCAGCGTCTGAATCTCGCCATCGGCCTCGAGTCCTGCATGACCGTAAATTTCGGCGCCTATCTGCAAGGGCTCGCGTGTCGCGTGAAATCCGGAGGGTCGCGCATGCAGCACACTGCCCGCATAGCACAGGCGCGTGACGGAGGCGCGGTTAAGCAAATGGGCATCGATACGGGCTACCTGGGTCGTCATGTCGGCACGCAAACCCATGGTGCGGCCAGAGAGCTGGTCCACCAGCTTGAACATGCGCAGATCCATGTCCTGATCCGTGAACGGCATCAGGGAATCCACGTACTCAAGCATGGGAGGCATCACCAGCTCGTAGCCGTAACGCCGGAAATGGTCGAGCAGCCGACGGCGCAGTTCCTCTATCTTGCGCGCCTCAGACGGCAAGACATCGGCGATGTTCTCGGGAAGTAGCCAATTAGGCATGAAAATCAGACGTCAGCAGTGAAATGGTGAAGGGCGAGCAGGAGGATACCAAACAGTATCGCGACCAGCCCAAAAAAACGGATCTGACCGGCTGACAGCTGAGCGAGCTGAAGAAAGGTCTGGCGCCAGCGCTCGGGAGCGAGGAAAGGAAACACACCCTCAAGCACGAATAACAGGCCGAGGGCCATCAACAAGGGAGTCGACACAACGCGCCCTTATTTACGAGCGCCGCCGGGAGCCTTGAAGTACCTCAGGAACTCCGAATTCGGATCAATCAAGAGCACATCGCTACGCGTCTTGAAGCTCTCGCGGTAAGCCTCGAGACTGCGACTGAACTTGTAAAACTCCGGATTTTGTCCGAACGCCTGAGCGTAGATGCGAGCAGCCTTGGCATCGCCCTCACCTCGTATACCCTCTGCCTGTCGGTAAGCCTCGGCAAGAATCACGATGCGCTGGCGATCGGCATCTGCACGAATTTTTTCGGATTCAGCCGCACCCGTGGAGCGTAGCTCATTCGCCACCCGCGCACGCTCAGATTTCATACGCTCATAGACCGAATTGTTGATCTGCTCGACGTAATCGACGCGCTTGAGACGCACGTCGACAATTTGTCCACCGATCTGCTTGACCTCTTCGGTGACCTTGGAAGCAATGGCATCCATCACCTTGCCACGCTCACCTGAAATCACTTCGCGCACGGTGCGCTTGGTGATCTCTTCATTTAGCGCTGCCTTGACGATCTGCGCCATACGGTCCTGAGCACGACGCTCGTCACCACCAAAACTGATGAAATACAAACGCGGATCAACGATGCGCCATTTGACGTAGGCGTCGACCAGGATGTTCTTTTTCTCAGCAGTGATGAAACGATCAGCCTCTGGCGTGTCCAGGGTCAGGATGCGCTTGTCGAGGAAAATCACGTTCTGGAACGGTGGTGGCAGCTTGAAATGCAAACCGGGTTCCTTGATGACCTGCTTGACTTCACCCAGTGCGAACACGATGGCAAACTGGCGCTGATCCACCACGAACAGTGTAGAGGCCAGTATGGTAAGTGCAATAACGCTCGCGATGGCGTAGGAAACAAGACGATTCATTAGCGTGTCTCCCGATCGCGTGAACTGCGAGAATCTCGATTACGTGGCTCCGATCGGGACGGCTCTGGAGGCAACCCATCATTGAACTGCGATGGCGCCGCTGGCGGCACGTTTTGCGTACCGGCAGCCGACTCTGCTGCAGTCTGCGCAATCAATTTATCCAGAGGCAGGTAGATCATGTTGTTATTGGACTTGGTGTCTAT
>JBIIEY010000151.1:0-5417 GCA_044237595.1 Burkholderiaceae bacterium
TATGCCGCGCAAGGGCGAGATTTTTGAAATCGATCAGCTGCGTTTTGAAGTACTGCGCGCCGATGCACGGCAGTTACATGTACTGCTGATTGAAAAAATACCGGAACGCAGCTCCGATGAATCAGCATGAGTCATACTGCAGGCAGGCGACTGACGACGTGACCGGTTTCGCCTGACTGCATAACGTTCGCTGATGTCCACTTCTCTTCCGAATCGATTTTTTTCTGTTCTGCTGCCCTTGCTCGCCGGTGCGCTGACGGTGTTTGCATTTGCGCCCTTCGGCTGGTGGCCACTGCAGATTCTCGCGCTGGCACTGCTTTTTTTATACGCGCTCTCTCAGGAATCGCCTCGGGCAGCGGGGCAATCAGGATGGTTGTTTGGCTTGGCGTCGATTGCCGCGGGTACGCACTGGCTGTATGTCAGCCTGCATGTGTATGGTGGTCTGCCATCGCTGCTCGCAATCGCCGCCGTACTGCTGCTGGCCGCCAGTCTGGGACTGCTCTACGGTATTGCGCTATACCTTGCGGCACATCTGTCGCGCACATTTCATTCACCAACGATCTCGGCTTTGCTGATACTGCCGGCGTGCTGGATGCTGGCGGACTGGACACGCGGCTGGATTTTTACCGGCTTTCCCTGGCTGGTAACCGGTTATGCGCATACGCAAAGCCCGCTCTCCGGTTTCGCTGCGCTGGTAGGTGTGTATGGACTCGGGTGGCTGGCCGCGCTCTTGGCTGGCGCACTCGCGCTGCTCATCCATTTACGCGGCCGACATCGCATCGCACTCTTGCTACTGATTGCTCTACCCCTCGCAGGCATGTTGCTGCACCAAATACGCTGGACCGAGCCCAAGGGAGAGGCTTTATCGGTTCGCCTACTCCAAGGCAATGTGCCGCAGGACATGAAATTCACTGCATCCCAACTGCAGGCATCACTCTCGCTGTACGAGCAATTAATCACGGAAGCGCCCGCCGATCTGATCGTCACTCCCGAGACGGCACTGCCTGTACTGCCCGATTATCTGCCGCCGGATTATCTGGATCAGCTCGCCAATTTTACCCAGACGAGCCACAGTCAGCTACTGATAGGTCTGCCGTGGACGACCGCACCGGGTATTTATTTGAACAGTGTGCTGGGCATAGGGCAGGTGGATGCGCCTGCCTACCGCTATGACAAACATCATCTGGTACCGTTTGGTGAATTCATTCCCCCCGGCGCACGCTGGTTCGTCGATCTGATGACGATACCGCTGGGTGATTTCGGGCGAGGTGATCTGATTCAACCCGCATTTCGTGTGAAAGATCAGTGGGTTCTACCCAATATCTGCTACGAAGATTTGTTTGGCGAAGAAATCGCTGCGCAGTTGTACGCTGCGATAGAACGAGATACACCAGTGCCCAGCCTGCTTTTGAACGTTTCCAATATTGCATGGTTCGGCAACACCATTGCGCTGCCCCAGCATTTGCAGATTTCGCAAATGCGTTCGCTGGAAACAGGGCGACCCATGCTGCGCGCGACCAATACCGGCATGACAGCCGTCATTGATGCCCGAGGCGAAATCAGCGCGCAATTACCTGCTTATACGCGAGGCAGCCTGGCCGCCAGGGTGCAAGGCACACAAGGTACAACGCCTTACGTCCGAATGGGTAATGTGCTGCCGGTCGGTCTGGCCTTGATACTGCTTCTGGCGCTGCTCTGGAAAAGCCGTCGCAACACCAAAAAAGGCTAAAATTCTCCTTTTCCTGAGCAATGAATCCGTTGGCCGCCCGCGCGCCGCCGGTCAGTGCTGACCAACTCACTCGTAACGATGAAAACCCCCCCTAGCTTTCAGCAAATCATTCTCACCTTGCAAGACTACTGGGATGTGCAAGGTTGCGCCTTACTGCAACCCTATGACATGGAAGTCGGCGCCGGTACCTCGCACACCGCGACCTTTCTGCGCGCAATCGGACCCGAGCCTTGGCGTGCTGCTTATGTGCAGCCCTCGCGTCGTCCGAAAGATGGTCGCTACGGCGAAAATCCCAACCGCATGCAGCACTATTACCAGTATCAGGTGGTACTCAAGCCTGCGCCCGAAAATATTCTGGAGTTGTATCTGGGCTCTCTGGCTGCGCTGGGGCTTGATCTCACAGCCAACGATGTGCGTTTCGTGGAAGACGACTGGGAAAATCCCACACTGGGTGCCTGGGGTCTGGGCTGGGAGGTCTGGCTCAATGGCATGGAAGTCACGCAGTTCACTTACTTCCAGCAAGTCGGTGGCATCGACTGCAAGCCGATACTCGGTGAAATCACGTATGGCATCGAGCGTTTGGCGATGTATCTGCAGGGTGTCGAAAATGTATTCGATCTGGTGTGGACCGAATGGGAAGAGCATGGCGTGAAACGCCGACTGACCTATGGCGATGTGTTTCACCAAAACGAAGTCGAGCAGTCAGCCTACAACTTCGAACACGCGAATACCGAATTCCTGTTCTCGTTGTTTGGCAATTACGAATCCGAAGCACAGCGCCTGATGGCGGTGCCGCTAGCCTTGCCCGCTTACGAGATGGTGCTCAAGGCAGCGCACACCTTCAATCTGCTGGATGCGCGTGGTGCGATTTCGGTGACTGAGCGTGCCGCCTACATCGGACGCATACGCAATTTGGCACGTGCAGTCGCACAGGCCTACTACGCCTCTCGCGAACAACTAGGCTTCCCCATGCTGGGCGACGCTACCCGCGCCGCGTAAAAAATACGATCAAAGCATTTCTACAAGCGAAGAACATGAAGCAAACACTGCTGGTTGAGTTACTGACCGAAGAATTACCACCGAAGGTACTGTCCAAACTGGGTGATGCCTTTGCCGCAGGAATGCTGCAAGGCCTGACCCAGCGCTCTCTGGCTCATGCCGATGCAAAAATGATCGCCTATGCATCTCCTCGCCGTCTGGCGGTGAGCATCGAGGGTGTGCAATTGGTCGCCGCGGATAAACAAATCCGTGAAAAAGTACTGCCTCTGTCTGTAGCGCTGGATAAAGAAGGACAGCCCACTGCCCCATTGACCAAAAAACTGGCGGCGCTGGCACTGACCGCAGGACGCGAACAAATCACATTGCCTGAACTCGAGCGCGCCAGCGATGGCAAGGCCGAGAGTTTTTATTTCAGCTATACCGCCAAAGGTGAGTCACTGGCGGCAGGCTTGCAAGCGACGCTTGAAGAAAGTGTCGCGAAGCTACCGATACCCAAACTGATGACCTATCAGCGCCCCGATGGCGAGACCGTGCAATTTGTACGGCCGGTGCATGGCCTGATCGCATTGCTGGATGAAACACTGATACCCGTATCTCTGTTGGGATTGCAATCTTCGCGCACTACACTGGGACATCGTTTTCTTTCGAAGAAAACGACTGTGAACATTCCTTCAGCCTCGCACTACGCCGAGCTACTGAAAGAAGAAGGCCTTGTTCTGGCGAGCTTCACCGAACGTAAAGAAAAAATTCGTAACGACCTGAAAGCAAAAGCAGGTAGTGATCAGATCCTGATGCCCGAATCACTGCTCGACGAAGTCACTGCACTCGTCGAATGGCCGGTGGTCTATGAATGTCATTTTGATGCCGAGTTTCTGTCAGTGCCGCAGGAGTGTCTGATCCTCACCATGCAAACCAATCAGAAATATTTTGCGCTGACGGATGCACAAGGCAAATTACGCTCGCGCTTTCTGATTGTGTCGAATATCGAAACTACTGATCCTCAGCACATCATCGGTGGCAATGAGCGCGTAGTTCGCCCGCGTCTGTCGGATGCCAAATTCTTTTTTGAACAAGACAAGAAGAAGGCACTGATCGATCGTCTGTCAGGTCTCGGTAATGTGGTGTATCACAACAAGCTCGGCTCACAGGCGCAACGCAATGAACGCGTCGTGGCACTTGCCGTCGCCATCGCCGGCGCGCTCGACGTCAATACCGAACAGGCCAAACGCGCCGCGCAATTATCCAAAGCCGATTTACTGACCGATATGGTCGGCGAGTTTCCCGAACTGCAGGGCATCATGGGTACTTATTACGCACGCCATGATGGCGAAGCGGATGAGGTAGCGACCGCCATTGGCGAACATTACCAACCGCGCTTTGCTGGTGACGCACTGCCATCGACACGCACCGGTACGGTTGTGGCCATGGCCGACAAGCTCGAGACACTGATCGGTATATGGGGCATAGGACTGGCGCCGTCGGGTGACAAAGATCCGTTTGCACTTCGCCGTCATGCCTTAGGCATCATACGTATGCTGATGGAACAGCGTCTGCCGCTCTCGATCTCGCATCTGCTGACACAATCAGCACAGCAGTTTGCAGGTAATGCGCATTTCAGCGATCCAGTCGCAGATGCAAAAAACTTTGTGTATGACAGGCTGCGTGGGCAGCTGCGCGAGCGCGGCTATGCGCAAGATGCAATTGAGGCGGTGGTGGCGCCCATGCCGGATCGACTCGATGACATCATCGAGCGTTTGGATGCCGTCAAAGCGTTCGCCGCCTTGCCCGAGGCGCAATCACTGGCAGCAGCGAACAAGCGGATTACGAATATTCTGAAAAAGAACGAAGGCGTGCAAGGCGAAGTTCAGCCCGGATTGCTTGCCGAAGCCGCTGAACAGCGACTCTATGGTGCAATGACAGAAACGCGTATCGCGGTAGATAAGGCCTTCGCCAATGGCGACTTCACCGCTACGCTCAAGGCATTGGCCAATCTGCGCGACGATGTGGATGCATTTTTCAATGACGTGATGGTGATGGCTGAAGATGCCGCGCTACGTGCAAACCGTCTGGCGCTGCTGCAGTCGCTGCACGCGATGATGAATCGCGTCGCCGACATTTCCCGACTCGCTGCGTGAACCAGGCATATCCACTGTGACTATGGCGACTTCCAAACTGATCATCCTGGACCGCGACGGCGTGATCAATGAGGATTCAGATCATTACATCAAGTCAGCTGCGGAGTGGCGGCCCATTCCCGGATCGCTTGAGGCGATTGCACGCTTGAATCAGCACGGCTATCGGGTCGCTGTTGCAACCAATCAGGCGGGCTTGGCTCGCGGCCTGTTTGACATGCACGCGCTCAATGCCATTCACCAAAAACTGCACCTGACAGCACAAACCGTGGGTGCCCATGTGAATGCCATCTTCTTCTGTCCTCATGCGCCGGAAGATTTTTGTGACTGCCGCAAACCACGCCCGGGTATGCTCAGGGCAGTGGGGCAACGCTTCGGCAGCGAACTAGCGGGAATACCATTTGTAGGTGACTCATTGCGCGATCTGCAAGCTGCATTCGAGGTAGGGTGTACGCCTTATCTGGTGCGCACCGGTAAAGGCAAGCTTACTATCGACAAGGGTGGACTACCACCGGGCACGATCGTGCTGGACAGTCTGGCTGCCGTCGCAGACAAAC
>JBIIEY010000152.1:0-5398 GCA_044237595.1 Burkholderiaceae bacterium
TCTGCCGTAGCCGCGGGGGCAGGTGCGAGTGCTGCAGGTGGTGCATCAGATTGCGTTGGTGTTGGCGCTGGCTCTGGCTCTGGTGCTGCATGAGTTTGTGAGTGACTAGACTGCGATGTTGCATGCGATTGTGTTGGGCCAGGTTCAGGTGACGCTGGCGCTTCTGGCGGCGGCGCGGCTACCGTTGTTGCTGCAGTTTCAGGTACTGGGTCGGCGGGCTTGGTGGTGTTATCTGAAGGGATCGCAATCGCTGTCTCGGTGACGGTGGCAGCTGCAGCTTCGTTTGCGGTCGGCGGCGGGCTCGTCACTGTAGCGTCCGGCAAGCGCGGCGACGATTTTTCCGAAGTGGGCGTTACAGAGGGAGGCTGGTCTGGTATGGTCTCCTGGATTGGAGGCCTTGTCGTGGTTTGCAAGCTGACCTCGATCAGGTTTTCCTGGTCATCAAGCAGCGATACCAATGCGAGACTGTCTTTAGCCCATTGGATAATGAACAGATGTGCCAGCACGGACAAGAGAAGGATCAGCAGCGCGAATCCGGTTTTGCGGCCGGATGGCAGCAACGAATAAGTGAATGGGTCACGCGCGGACATCCTACTAGTTTACCGGTGTCAAATGAGGTGTGCTTGTTTGATTTGACGCCGCAGAGAATCATCGGAGTCGGGTCATCATGATCCAATCTGTTACCCTTTTGCTGAAAAGGACGGCATCGGCCGTTCTGGTGATACCGCTTTGGGAGATGCGTAATGTCCAGCAATGACACGGATGGTTTGCCGGGAGCCGGCGCAATGAACGATACCCTTGAATTTGTGCGCAATATGTGGGGCGCGATGAAAATACCCGGCATGTCCATGCCATCCATGTCACCCGATGACATCAACAAACAAATTACCGATCTCAAGGCTGTCGAGTCCTGGTTGCAAATGAATATGAACATGTTGCGCACCACGATACAGACACTGGAAGTTCAGAGCGCCACCCTGTCTGCGATTCAGACCATGGGCCAGAGTTTTTCACATGCCGGTACCAGCCGACCCGCGGCCGAGAGCAAGTCAGCATTCGAGTCCCCGTTTGAGAAAACTGCCGAAAAGACGGATAAATCCGCATCGGGTATGCCGGACACATCAGCATTCGCAGCGCAGTTTGCCAATCCCGCTTTATGGTGGAACACGGTGCAGGATCAGTTTGCGCAAGCCGTCAATCAGGTCGTGACACCGACCAAGAAATCTGCCAGAAAAAAATCAGCGCCAAAAAAGAAAGCCACCGCGGCAGCAAAAAAAACCACAGCCCCGCGCGGTACGAAAAAAGCCAAAATCTGAGCTTTCAGCGTCTCGGTCTAGCGGCCTTGGTTAGCGAAGTTTGGTCAGTGCCCTCATGTGCGCGCCAGTTGTTTCAGGCCGCGCATCAATGAACCCAGCACGGGTAGTTTTTCGTAGAGTTCTTCTGCTGCATCCCAGTAATCGCGATGAAAATTTGCCTTGCCGTCAGGGCCGAAGCGAAGATGCGTGGCACCGCGTATGCATTGTTCTGCTGTAGAAAAGCGTTTCATTTGAAACAGAAAATCCCAGGTAAGAAAAGCCTGATCACCTTGCAGTACGTGGTTCGTCACGACAAAGCGCGGACTATCGACTTGTTCGAACATGTGCGAAAAAATTCGTACGACGTCGGCCAGACCGCGAACTTCGTTAAAGGGATCCTTGAAAAAAACGTCCTCGCTATATACCTGCGCTAACTGACTGACATTGCCAGTATTGATGGTTTCAAAAAAGCGGATCAGTTTTTGCAGGTCATCTTCGTGATTCATAGACCGGTCACTTTGTGAATCAGTGAAAAATACCAGCGATAGGGCAAAATCCTAGCCATTCTGAGCCAATTCGTAAAGCTTTTGGGAAAATGGATATGGAAGATACCTTTCTCCATCCCTGTTACGATTTCCTGCGCCGCCCGTCCGGCACTGATCAGGCCCGGCATCACGAAATTATTTTGCGCAGTCGCCGGTGTGGCAACGAAACCGGGATTGATCATGTACACCGCATGGCCGCGGGGATGCAGATCGAAATACAGTGATTCGCACAGATTGATCAGTGCCGCTTTGGTTGGGCCATACACCAGCGCCTTGGGCAAACCCGAATAGCCAGCAACCGATGAGACGATGCCGATCCCGCCGCCACCGTTTTCCTGACTCAGTAGAATTGGCAGCATCGCATCGATGCAGTGGAACACACCGCGCAGATTCACATCCAGCAACTGATTTACAACCGCCATATCAAAGGTGTCAACACGCATTTCATTGTAGGCGCCGGCCACAATCAGCATCAGATCCAGTCCGCCCCATTCTGCAAGCAGCTGATCGCGTGCGGAAATCACTTGTGCATGCTGCGTCACATCCAGCGGCAGCACTAGCGCCCGTGGATGGGTGTTCGCTATTTGTTGGAGTGCGTCTGCCTTGCGTGCCGAGATCGCGACGCGCGCGCCTTTTTCGAGCAGCAGCTTGGCCGTCTCGGCGCCGATGCCGGTCGATGCGCCAATGACCCATACCCGCGCGCCGCGCCAGTCTCGGATGCGCCGATTCATGCCGCGATCTGCAGGCTCATACAGCATCGTCTGCGCGTCGTGTAACCGCAGAGCCTGGGGAGCTTGCGTCATCACTGCGGCCTTTTGCGAAATGACAGGGTGACTTCGCCCAGCCGTATGCCAAATTTGCTCATGACCGCGCGGTTGATCATCACGTTCTCATCCATCTGGTACATCCAGTCATCGAAATTGACGTGATAAACCTTGCCATCGACAGGCAGTGCCAGCACATACTTCCAGTTCAGTGTGTTGCCACCGGTGGTGCCATCAGCCTCACCGATTACATCACCTGCCGTGCCGATGTAGCGGTTCTCGCCCACTTTCTTGAGGGTCCACACGCGTTTTTGCGTGGTACCGTCCGAGTAAGTGAAATCTTCATCCAGCGTGCCCGTGTCACCGTCCCAGCTGCAATGCATCACCACGGTGAAGCGCTTGACGACTTTGCCCGAGCGATCCTGGAACATACCCCAGGCATCCACGGTGCCATTGAAATAGGTTTTCAGGTCGAGCGCTGGCTGCTCGGCGGCGTAATCAGCGGGCGTCATTGTTGTCCCGCAGCCAGCAACAGCGATTGCCAGCGCAAGGCTGATTGATCGTATCCATGCATTCACTATCCATCTCCATAATTTTTATTGTGGTGTTGTCTTGGATTTCAGTTTCACACTTGCTTCAGTGGTGAACGCCACAAGAGCAAGCCTGCTGCCACTTTCAGTCCACATGGCAGTAACGCATACCCAATCACCAAAGCTCGTAATCCCTCTTCACTTGCATGACCGGGCGCATAACCCAGCCAGTCCAGCAAAGGCAATGCAATTCCTGCAGCGAGTGCCAGATTGAGCTTGGTCATCCAGCTCCAAAGCCCAAAGTACGCGCCTTCGCGTTGTCCGCTATGCCCCGCCGCCCCTATCACGCCGGCCAGCAAAGCAGGTGGTAAAGCCAGATCTGCGCCCAGTGCCGCACCAGACAACACACAAATCACCGCAAACGACACCAGCGCACCACTTTCAAGCTGTGCCGTCCACACGAAAGCACTAACGGCAAGCAGCATGCCCGCCAACCAGGCATTGGCTTCACCGATGTGCATGGCTAATTTCGCCCATGCGGGTAATGCCAGTGCGGCTGCAAAGAAATACAGCACCAGAAATAAGCCAGCATATTCCGGCAACTGCAGTCCGTCTGAAGCAAAAAACATGAACAGCGTCGCTGGTATTGCAGCTGCAATGCCATTCACGGCGAATACGGCAAGCAGCCAGCGAAACTGTCGATCACGCAAGGGCAGCATGACCGAGTGCGCTGGTGCATCCTCTACTTTGCGCAATGACGCGCGCGGTGCAAAGCGCAGTAGCACAAAAGTCGTGACCGCCAGCAGTACGATAAAAACAACCGACAATCCGGCCATGCCTATCAACATCGGCAGTGCCGCTGCCATCACCACACCGACTAGTGCACAGGCCTCACGCGTTGCAGTCAGTCTTGCGCGTTCGCCGCGTTGCTGCGTGAGACTCGCGCCCCAGCTATTGTGTGCAATTGTCGCCATGCTGAAGCCCACATAGACCACGAGCAAACTCAAACCAAACCACAGATACAAATAATTCGTCGACATCAACGGTGGATGAAACAGTGCCAGATAGCCTGCGCCCAGCGGCAACAGTGACATCAGCACGAAGCCGGCATGACCCCGCGTCAAAGCCGCTCTGTCCATCCAGCCACCCAGCGCCGGATCAATGAAGGCATCAAACAATCTCGCGGCCAGTAACAGACTGCCGACTGCGGTCAATGACAATCCCAGCGTGCCCGCATACAGCTGCGGCACCACCACATACACAGGTAGTGCCAGCAGCGAGAGTGGCAGTCCGAACAAGCCGTAGGCAAATAACTGCCTGAGGGAGAATGTCATTCGGAATTTCTCTGCCTACTCAACGTGGCACCCGTTCATTTCGTGCTTAATAAAAGCTGACGCAGTTTCGGCGCGGACGTTTTCGGATGTAACCAGATACCAAAAAATGCAGGACCGAATTCCGGATCGGTAATATCACCGATGGATTTACCATTTAAAAAAAAGCGTGATGGCTGACCAGGTGAAAAAACCCCCGTAAGTTGATAGCCTTCTTCCACATTCGGGAAGATTTTTTTCATATCCGCCAGCCATTGATCATGTTGTGCGTTGGTGCCTATCCCCAGTTTTTTTATTTCATCAATACTGGCGATGGCAATTTTTTCACCATACAGTGTTCGTGTGTACTCGAGCTCAAGAGCAAAACTATTGCTCGCCCATCCTGTCGCGGTGACTTTTGTTTTGTCACCCCACAATCGTGCTTTGTAGATGCTCAGGCCAAACCAGCGATACAAGCCCTGCCCAACTAGCGTAGCCTCCGGCAGTGCTTGCCGCACATAGGCGGGCGATGATTGCGCAATTGCTGCCACCGGCAGCAGGAATGCAACCAGAGTCAGCAAGAAAATACGTTGGTACATCGTTTTCATCACTGTTTCTGTAATGTGAACTGATACAGATCGATACTGCCGGCACGGAATCCCGCTTCACAGTAGGACAGATAAAAACGCCACGTTTGAATGAAGGCAGCATCAAAGCCCTGCGCTGTTACTTCGGGCAGAGTTTCCATGAAGGCCGCATGCCAGAGTTCGAGTGTGCGTGCATAGTCCAGACCAAATGGGAGTTCATTAACCACTTTCAAGCCATGACGTTCTGCGTGAGCGCGAAACACTGATGGTGACGGCAGCATGCCGCCAGGGAAAATATATTGCTGAATGAAGTCAGTGCCGGTGCGATAGCGCTCGAACAGCGCATCATCAATCGTGATGGTTTGTA
>JBIIEY010000153.1:0-5395 GCA_044237595.1 Burkholderiaceae bacterium
CTCGCCGACGATCACGGCATTAAGCAGGGACGCGCTGCGCGTTACGATACGTGCCAATTCTTCGGGCGTATAAAACTCAAGACGCGACACGATGCCAAAGCGGTCACGCAGTGGATTGGTGAGCATACCGGCGCGCGTCGTGGCGCCGACCAGCGTAAACGGTTGCAGATCAAGGCGCACCGAACGCGCGGCCGGACCTTCGCCGATCATGATATCGATCTGGTAATCCTCGAGCGCCGGGTAGAGAATTTCTTCAACCACCGGCGAGAGCCGGTGAATCTCGTCAATGAACAGCACGTCATTGGCTTCGAGATTGGTCAGCAACGCGGCCAGATCACCAGCACGCTCAAGCACTGGGCCCGAGGTCTGACGGAGGTTCACGCCCATTTCGCGCGCAATGATGTGCGCCAGTGTGGTTTTGCCCAAGCCGGGTGGGCCAAACAATAACGTATGGTCCAGCGCTTCACCGCGATTGCGCGCCGCCGTGATAAAAATTTCCAGCTGCTCGCGAATTTTTTCCTGGCCTACGTACTCGTCGAGCTTGTGAGGACGCAGTGCACGTTCGATCGCCTCTTCGTTGGGTGACACCGGGGTGGCGGCAATAATGCGCTGCTCGCTGAAATCGTCGGTCTGTATGCTCATCGCTGCATTGTAGCCTGAGGCTGGCTGGCTCAAGCTTTGGAAAGGGCTTTGAGCGCATGACGTATGCCGTCAGAGACGCTACTGCCAACGGGTACTTGCTTGAGCGCGAGCGTGGCTTCTTTGTCGGAATAGCCCAGTGCCAGCAGCGCGTTCAGTATGTCGCTGTTACTGTCTTGGGCCACTGCACCGCCACTACCCAGATCGGGGCCGAGCTTGCCTTTTAATTCAAGCAACAAACGCTCTGCCGTTTTTTTACCGATGCCGGGAATTTTGGTCAGACGCCCCGACTCTTGCAAGGTGACGGCCTGCGCCAGATCCGCGACCGACATGCCCGACAACAGGGCCAGCGCCGTGCGCGCACCCACGCCACTGATCTTGATCAGTTCGCGAAACAGCTCGCGCTCCTGGGCGGTACCAAATCCAAAGAGCAATTGCGCATCTTCGCGCACGACGAAGTGGGTCAGCAAAACTACCTTCTCGCCTATTGAAGGGAGTTGATAGAAGGTGCTCATGGGGACGCTGACTTCATAGCCAACGCCCTGACAATCGACGATTAGTTGCAGGGGATTCTTATCGAGCAAAATGCCGGAGAGGCGACCGATCATGAAAAGTCTCTTGTAGTGATACGTAACGATGAATGATAACGCGGCGCCATTCGCCGTTAGCCAACCAGACGACCACCACGCACGCGCAATCCTTTGCGGGCCAACTCAGGCGCTAATCCACTCAGAGTGGCGATACCCACACCAGCATGGGCATGGCAGATGGCGACACCCAGCGCATCGGCAGCATCGGTACCGGGGAGGCCTTCGAGTTTCAGCAAACGCTGCACCATCGCCTGCACCTGAGATTTTTGCGCCTTGCCCTGACCGACCACCGCTTTCTTGACTTGCAATGCAGTGTACTCGGCCACTGGGAGATTAGCGCCAACCAGTCCACAAATCGCTGCACCGCGCGCTTGGCCCAGGAGAAGGGTGGACTGAGGATTGACGTTGGAAAAAACGATCTCGATCGCAGCACAATCGGGCCGATAGGTAGCGACGACTTCGGCCACCCCATCGAGTATGACTTTGAGCCGGGACGGCAAATCGCCGTCCGGTATGCGTATGGTGCCCGAGGCGATGTAGGCGAGACGGCCTCCCTCTTTGCGTATCACGCCAAAGCCAGTCACGCGCAAGCCGGGGTCGATGCCGAGGATTTTCATGCCAGGATTATGACAGGAGGGCGGGGTAGAGTTCGTTCCAGTAGGGATTGGCTTGCTCTGTGAGCTGGATCTTCCAGTCTCGCTTCCAGGCTTTTATTTGTTTTTCGCGCTGGATGGCGGCGATGATAGATTCTGAATGATCGAACCAGACAAGCTGGTCAACTTTATATTTTTTTGTAAATCCTTCGACGACACCTGATTTATGTTCGTAGATGCGGCGAATAAGATCGCGAGTAACGCCAACATAAAGCGTACCGTTTTTGCGTCTTGCAAGGATGTAGACGTATGCCACTGAGCTCCTCACCGATTTTAATGGGGATGGATCCCAGCTTTCGCTGGGACGACGGAATTTAGCGCCATCAGCCCAAAAATCATCATCCCAGCAAAAGCTGGTATCCATCGTCGCAAACCGGGACCTCAGAAGCGCGAAGGCGCTGCACCTACAACCCAGAACACGGGGCCTAGCGAACCTGCCAGCTTATCAATGCCTGAAGTGCCGCACCCCCGTAAACGCCATCACCACCCCTTGCTCATCGGCCGCGTCAATCACTTCCTGATCGCGCATCGACCCACCCGGCTGCACGACGGCAGTCGCACCAGCACTGACCACGACATCGAGTCCGTCGCGAAATGGGAAGAATGCATCCGAGGCTACGGCAGAACCAGCAAGCGAGAGATTGGCGTTTTGGGCCTTGATGGACGCAATGCGTGCTGAATCCACCCGACTCATCTGGCCAGCACCGACACCGAGCGTCATACCATTACCGCAGAATACGATGGCATTCGATTTGACGAATTTGGCAACGCGCCACGCGAACATCATGTCCTGCAATTGCTGTGGTGTTGGCTGCTTTTTACTGACGATAGTGAATTCATCCACCATGACGTGCTTCGCATCCGGCGCCTGCAATAACAGGCCTCCGCCAACACGCTTGATATCAAACGCGTTACTGCCATGACCCAACGGAATTTCCAGCAGGCGCACATTCTGTTTAGCTTCAAATACCTTGCGCGCCTCAGCAGTGAATGCGGGTGCGATCAGAACTTCAACGAATTGCTTGGCAATCTCTTCAGCAGCTTTACCATCAACAGCGACATTGAACGCAATGATGCCGCCAAATGCGGAGGTAGGATCCGTCTGCAGGGCTTTTGCATAGGCGTCGGCGGCATCGACGCCTAGCGCCACACCGCAGGGATTGGCATGCTTGATGATCACGCAGGCGCTACCTTCGAGACTTTTGACACATTCCCATGCCGCATCGGCATCGGCGATATTGTTATACGAAAGTTCCTTACCCTGTAGCTGACGGTAATTTGCCAGCGCACCGTCAATCGTGGCGATATCGCGATAAAAAGCAGCGGACTGGTGGGGATTTTCGCCGTAGCGCATATCCTGCACTTTGGTGAATTGCAAGTTGAGTGTCTCGGGATAGACAGAACGAGTCGCATGCTGCAGTTCCGGACCCAGTGCGCTGAGGTAATTGGTGATAGCGCCATCATATTGCGCGGTGTGCGCGAATACTTTCTTGGCGAGCGCGAAGCGGGTTTCGTAACTCACATTACTCTGCCCGGTCCGCATTTCGGTCAGTACTTGCTCGTAATCGGAAGGATCACAAATCACCACCACATCTTTGTGATTTTTCGCAGAAGACCGCAGCATCGCAGGGCCGCCAATGTCGATATTTTCAATCGCATCTTCGAGCGCGCATTGGTCTTTCGCCACGGTTTGCTGAAAGGGGTAGAGATTGACGACCACCATGTCAATGGTGGGTATGTCATGCGCGGCGAGCGCCTGCATGTGCGCAGGAAAATCCCGGCGCGCGAGGATGCCTCCATGTACCTTGGGATGCAAGGTCTTGACCCGGCCATCGAGCATTTCAGGAAAACCCGTGTAATCCGCGACCTCGGTGACCTCAAGGCCATTGTCTGCCAGCATCCGTGCCGTGCCACCTGTAGAAAGCAGTTTCACGTTCATGGAAGCGAGTGCTCGGGCAAATTCGAGAACGCCGGTTTTATCGGAGACGGAGATAAGCGCTTGTCTGATCATGAGTAATTGTCAAAATTTGAACGAAGCAGCCAAGCTGCTTGTGAATCTGAGGAGTCAGAGCAAACCGTGCTGCTGTAATTTTTTACGCAGTGTGTTGCGATTAATACCCAGCATCTCGGCTGCATGTGACTGATTGCCTTTGGCGCGCACCATGACGGCTTCGAGCATGGGTTTTTCTACGGTAACAACGACCATTTCGTACACATTGTGTGGCTGCATTTCCCCGAGATCACGGAAATATTTCTCAAGACTTTTCTTGACGACATCCTGGATATTGTCTTTGCTCATGCTGAATCGATCGGTACGAAATGTGAGGATTTATGCGGTTTTTGCAATTTCACGCAGCGAGCTTTTGTGCGGCGGGCGCATATTGTAACCGCTCGCCCAGCGTCCCCTGCCACTCAAAAAATGCATCGACTGCTGCCCGCTGAGTGTCGCAATTCTCAATCAGGTTCATCTGCTGACGAAAGATTTCGCCACCTTCCAGTGATCTGACATACCAGCCTATATGTTTTCGCGCAGTGCGGACGCCAAGATAATCGCCATAAAACGCATAATGCTCCAACAAGTGACGCGACATCAGTTGCCGAACCTCTTTAACTGTCGGCGGTAACAGATGCTGCCCGGTACGAAGAAAATAATCGATCTCGCGAAAAATCCAGGGGCGCCCCTGCGCTGCACGACCGATCATGACTGCATCGGCACCGGTTTTTTTCAGGACGAATGCGGCTTTCTCGGGCGTGTCGATATCGCCATTCGCAACGACGGGAATACGCACCGCTGCCTTGACCGCAGCGATGGTGTCGTACTCGGCCTCGCCACTGTAACCATCCGCGCGCGTTCTGCCATGCAAGGTCAACATGGCGATACCGGTTTGCTCGGCAATCCGCGCAATCGTCAGCGCGTTTTTATGCTGACGATCCCAGCCGGTACGAAATTTCAGCGTCACCGGCACATCGACCGCTGCGACCACGGCTTCAAGCAGACTGGCCACCAGTGGCTCATCGCGCAGTAGCGCCGAGCCGCACCAGTTATTGCAGACTTTTTTGACGGGACAACCCATGTTGATGTCGATGATCTGGGCACCGCGATCAACATTAAATCGCGCCGCTTCGGCCAGCAACAAAGGATCGGCACCAGCAATCTGCACCGCCTTGGGTTCCATTTCACCTTCGTGGTTAATACGTCGCGCGGTTTTCTCGCTGGCCCACACACGTGGATTGGACGCAGCCATTTCAGAGACCGCATAGCCAGCACCCAGCTCCTTGCACAATTGGCGAAATGGCCTGTCGGTGACGCCCGCCATGGGGGCGACAAAGATATTGTTGCGAAGTTGATAGGGGCCTAGCTGCATGAGGGATTCCGCTGGAGTGGCGCTGCAAAGGGGTGCTTATTTTATACGCAGCGGGACCAATGCCGGCATAAACCGATTAGCGTTATGCCGCGGGATGAGAGCGATCGATTTCATCGAGTCCATCTGCCTCAATGTGCGCAGCATCAGC
>JBIIEY010000154.1:0-5393 GCA_044237595.1 Burkholderiaceae bacterium
CAAACACCAAAAATAGAATGCTCAAAAATAACTGAATTACGACCGATGTAATGAGTAAATCCGTTGGATTCATAGATGTAACTTTCCGTTTCTCCGCTTTCTATTTTTTCAATTTCATCGAGTAGATAGTCGCAAGCTCCAAATTCATTCTCTGAGAAGTCGGAATCGAGCGATGACAACAAATACTTGCTGTATGCCCACCCCACGTTTCCCGGAGTATCAAGCATTTCGAAGGCACGGCGAATTTTTGTGGATTCAGGGTGACAATTTTTTCTGTATTCTGAGAGATCCCAGTAACAAAATTTTATCCTCATCGTTATTTTCCTTTGTTGTAAACAGGGAAGGCAGTTAGTTTCGGTGTCTTATAGCCTTCTATAACAACGCCACTTTTGCTTGTGCCCGACCACTTATCCGGATTACGATGTGGTTCTTTATTTTTCCAGGCTGAATCAATTTCATCAATAATTTTTTCCCGGCTCCAATCTGCAGGAAACATAGTATTCGCTTCACCTCTGTTTTTCTTCCTGACCCACTCCCCATCTGGTTGCTTGATCTCAACAAATGCCTTATACACCCCATTCACATCCGGCGGCGAAACCACCTCCACAATTCTGACATCGCCATTGAGCAAAGAGTGCCCGCCGGTTACCTTTCTTGATCTGGCGTTAAAGTCACCACCGATCACATGTTCGATGAATTCCGGATGTGTCGGTGTTTTTCCTGCTAGCTTGCCAGCATTGCTGGCGGCGTCAACCCCTTTTCCAACAACTTTAATCGTACCGAGTCCACCACCACCGATGGGTAGGTTGGCAAACTGCTCGCCCAGTATGCGTCCAACCGTTTTACCATCGCCTTTTTCATACGCGGTGGCGAGTTCTTCGGTTTGCTCGGGTGTGAGCATGCCCAGCAGGTAGGGCAGATTATTTGGATTGCTGATGTAATCGAAGCTGGCTTTTGCGCCATCGCGAACTTGCTGTCGTGCCTCGCTGTCACCTGTAATGGCTTTGAAGCCTATCCACGTGCCTTTGGCAAGATCGGCCACGCCGCCGACCAGGGTTTCGCCATAGCCACGAACCCTGCCGAGGCGGACTCCATCCATCGTGTCTTGCGCAAGATTTTCTGTGTGGTTTCTGTGTAGTTCGTACTCAATCGATTCGGTGGAGCTATGGCTCGCGCGTAGGTACTCGGCAGCGGCGAATCGGACTTGCTGGCGTATCGCGTTGCAGTTGGGCGTGTTTACATCGTTACAGGCACTCAACTCATGGTCGCGTTGCTTGTCGATGCTGGTGAGTGACTTGATTTCACTTTCGCAGGCGGCATTACAGCGACCTAGAAGTTTTTGTTCTCTTAGTGCTGCATAGCGCCTTGCTTCAGGATGCGAGAGATAGTTATTACTGACCTCATTGAAGGCAGCGACTGCGCCTGAGGCATTGCCGACGATGGCACCGGCTGCGCTGCTGGCGATGGCGGTCAGGCCATCAGCAAGTGCACCATCAATACCGGCGTCCCGAAGGGCTTGACCTAGGTGGGCTGCAGTGAGCGTGCCAGCCGCTGCGCCCAATGCGCCTTCGACGTTACCTGTCAGTCCACCGACCAGGGTGTGGGCAAGTAAACGGGCTGTGCCACCGTCGCCCCATCGGCTTTCGAGTAGCTCAGCTTGTCTGATGAGATTGTCGCGAACCTCGCTGTTATCGGTCTTGCCTGATTGCGTGCGCAGGTCTGCCGCTTGTGCCATCTGACTACTCGCGTAGTCACCGATGGCTTTGCTGGCCTGCTGTCCGAACAGCTGCATGATGAGCGCATTGGCACCGACCTCGCGCTCAACCCGGCTGGCATCAAAGATGCGTTCTAGTGCTGCTTCACTGTCGCCAGTGCGCGCCTCGGTGTCGCCCGCAATGCCCGTGATAGCGGCTCGGCTAAGACTCTCAGCGCTGCCACTGTCTTCTGCGTGACCGGCGCTGTTACCTTTGGGATTAAATTTACCGTTACTAAACGGCGTGAGACCGATACCAACATTTGTTGCGCTGGCCGAGTAGCTTGCTTGGTTGTTGATGTCACGCGTGGTCAGCGTGTTGCTACTGAACTGATTCTTTTGTGCGTCATGCGCGGCATCGGTGCTGGTAATGACACCGCCGGTCAGTGTTGCGTCTTTACCGACCCTGACATCAAATCCGCTATCACCTGCACGCAGTCCAGAAGACTCTATGACGCTCTGATAATTGCTATCGACTTGCTGCTTACCGGCGTTCAGTTGCGCAGATGGCGCGCCAGTGATCGGTATAACGGCGTTAACACTGATGTTCTGTTGTTTGCTGTTGTAACGGCTGGTGTCCTGCAGACTTTCTATATGTAGATCACCGTCGGTTCTTACGATGATCCGATCAGCTTCTACGACCGCGCCTTTGAGTTGGATGTCATCTTGCGCATTGATATCCGCTTTATTTCCAGCTTGAATGCGCGTGTTGGTCCAGCTGAGGTCATCGCCATCAGCGCTGCCACGGCCACGGCTGGCAGCGACTGCCACGCCGATACCTGCACCACCTTTGTTGAGTGAGGCGGCGACACCAATCGAATTGCTGCTACTTTTGTTGGTGCTAGTTTGCGTTGCTGTATTGGCTTGTGCATTCAGGTTGATGTCACTGCCGCTGTGAAGCTGCACATTGTTGCCGGCGTTGATCTGGCTGCCGACGATGCTGAGCCCTGCGTTTTCATCACCGCGCGCTCGCAACTCGACGTTGCCGGCGCCGGCAATGACGGAAGGTGCTGCGAGGCGTAAATGCTGCTCGCTTTGAGACTCACTTTTGCTGCTGCCCGCCATGATGCTGACGGTGACACCAGTCGCTTGGCTGGGATCTTTCTTTATCTCGCTGACCGTACCGGCTACCGTCAACCCGGCAGCGGTAGCCGCCATCAGTCTGGCGCGATCGTCTTTCGTGTTGCTACTTGCCTGGTGTAGTTGATCCAGCGTCTGAGCGGCATTGACGATAGGGTTGCTGACAGCGATGCTGATGCCTGATTGTTGGAACTTCGCGCTGTTTGCGGCATCTTGAGAATTAACACCAGCGATCACATCGATCTGATTCGCTTCAACGAGTACCGAGCCGGAGGGTGAGAGCAGTTGGCTGGCTTCTTGTCGATAATTGCCGCCTGCAAGAACCGTCACATCACCTTGCATCGAACCGATGACACTGGCCTGTTGCGTGCTGCTGCTGATATCCTGGGTGTTTTCTGTACGCTGCGAGCCAATTGAGATGCTTGCACCCGGACCAGAAAAGACACCGGATTTTCTTACCTGTTCATATGAGGACGTGCGTGCAGTATTGGTGGCCGAGCTGACGCTAATATCGCTGCCGGCGACTAATCGGGTATCGCTATCAGAGACGACAGTACTGCCTTTGATGTTGAGGTCTTCACCAGTGCTGATGCTCACTCTGTCACCACTGACCAGGGTTTCAATCGCATTGCTGCTGTCTTCTTCAAAACGCTGCGTGATAGTTTTGGATCCGGTGACGCTGCTGTGCTTGTATTGCGACCCTTGAGCAAATTCTTTTTTGTGTTCACCTGCCTCGGTCTGTAGGTCGCGACCGGCAGTAATATCGATCTGTCCTTCTTTGCTGCTGATGCTGGCCGCACGCGCACGGATATCTTGACCGGCCACCAGTGCAATGTCGCCTCGCGTATTAATCTGTGTGCCTACCTCGCTTTGCTCTGATTCACGCAAAAAGTTCGCGCTGTTGCGGCGCGACTGACTGGCCGTGCTGGACTGAGTTTCAATCGTCGTCAGTTGCAGATCGCGCTCTGCGATCAACTGGGTTTTACCGTTACCGGTATGACTGACCTGGGCGCCGACCAGTGTCAGGTCTCGACCTGCGTAGACGACCAAATTGCCGTCGCCGCTGACTTGCAATGAGGCCTTGCGATCAAGGTTCGTCCGTGTCGCTGTACTGGTAGTTTTGTGATTGAGGTTGTTACGACGGCTGCTTTGGGTGGTGCTAGTCAGATTCACATCGCGACCAGCGGTGAGTGTCAGGTCGCTGTCTGCGCGAATGCTGCCACCTTGATTGTTGATATCATCAACAGCGGTGATAGCCACTCGATTGCCACCGATGTCGCCACCGTCATTATTGAGAGTGCCCGTATCGATTCCAACGGCGCTGCGCCCAATAATCGTCCCTGAGTTGTTTAGCGTATCTGTGACGAGAAGATCAACGCGCTCGCCACTGATCAGCGTGCCATTCGCCTGCAGATCTCCCGCGCGCGGTAGCAGATAGACTTTGGGAATCAATACGCGCTCGGTGCGGGAAGGCTGACCCTCTTTGCCTGGTATCGTAATTTCCTGCTCGACCAGCCAGACCAGATCACTGGTCAGTCTTGCCACCTGTTCGCCGGTGAGTTCAATCCCGGGTCGCAGCTGCAGACTTTCTGCATGATGCAGTCCGCTTTCCATCAGCGCTGCGAACTGAATTTCATCCGCGGTGTAACCGGGCAGGAAGCGACGGCCCGTCAATTCAGCGATTTGTTCGCGTATCAGCTTTTGTTCAATGAAGCCATCGCCGATGCGCTTTTGTGTGATCGCGGGGTCATAACTGAGTTGCGTGAACATCGCATCCGAACTCAACCAGCGACGGTACTGCGTGAACCGTGGATCGGTCACCAGCAACGGGCCAGTGTCGGGATTCAGGCTGGCGAACGACTGGTTTAGCTGAAGGATGTCTTCCGCTTGTGTCTTGAGCGAGTTGGCATCGAGTGATGGTGATTTATCTTCTGCCTGATAAGTACCCAGAGGCTTGGTAGTGACAACATCGGCCGGCTGATAGGGCAGTACCGGGCCCCAGTCTCTTTGGTGATAATTTCTGAGACCGCCGCGCCAGCGACTTTTCGTGTGCTGACTGGTGCCTGATTCCTGAATCCGATGCGTGCCACTGGTATCAGTATTCGTCAGATTGTCGAGACTGCCGTGCAGCGTGCCGCCTGCGAGCAGCTTGCTGCGGTCATTGACCAGATCCTGACCTGTGAGTGTGAGATCACCACCTGCAATGATTTTTCCCGGATGAGTCTCGGTGACGACGGTCTCGAATTCCGAGCGTTGCAGATTGATGTACTGCGTCCAGCTTGTGATGTAGGCACTTGAAAAACGCTGGTTGTAATTTTGAATAGCCTGATCAAGTGCTTCGCGGCGCGCATCAGTGTCTGCGGTCCAGTCGTCGACTGCCTTGACTCGTGCGTCATAGCTGTTTTTTGCAATGCTGTAGTTCGCCAAGGCCTGGTCGTACGCATTTTTTTGCGCGAGCCAGGACTGGTATTCCGTACTTTGCTGATCAGCGTTATTGGCAGGTGGGGGCGGCGGGAGAATCGCCGGTGGCGTCGGCGCATCACCGGGTGGCGGTGGCGCT
>JBIIEY010000155.1:0-5385 GCA_044237595.1 Burkholderiaceae bacterium
CTGGCATCGCCAACTTGCGCGTCGAGTACAACAAGGTGCATGGCTTTTATATCGAGGTCACCCACGGCCAGACCGCCAAAGTACCCGATGACTATCGCCGTCGTCAGACACTTAAAAATGCCGAGCGCTACATCACGCCCGAACTCAAAGCCTTCGAAGACAAAGCACTCTCCGCACAAGACCGTGCACTGGCACGCGAAAAATTCTTGTACGAACAATTGCTTCAATTGCTGGCCTCGCACATTCCCGAGCTGCAGCGCGTTGCCGAAGCTGCAGCGCAGCTGGATGTGCTGGTGGCTCTTGCGGTACATGCAGAACGCCATCATTGGTGCAAACCGCAGCTGCACACCTCACCCGGTTTGCATATCGTCCAGGGTCGGCATCCAGTGGTAGAAAATGTCATCGAACGCTTCATGCCAAATGACTGCGAACTCTCGCCTGAGCGCCGACTATTGCTGATCACCGGCCCCAACATGGGTGGAAAATCGACCTACATGCGTCAGCTTGCGCTGATTACCCTACTCGCTTATGCGGGCAGCTACGTGCCGGCCTCACAGGCAACACTGGGGCCGGTTGATCGCATCTTCACGCGGATCGGCGCCGCCGATGATCTGGCAGCGGGTTACTCCACCTTCATGCTTGAGATGGTGGAGTCCGCTGCCATTCTGCACGGCGCGACCGAACACTCGCTGGTGCTGATGGATGAAGTCGGTCGTGGTACCTCCACCTTCGATGGGTTGGCGCTGGCCTGGGCGATTGCCAGCGCGCTGCTGCAAACCAATCGCAGTCTTACCCTCTTTGCGACGCATTACTTCGAGCTGACACAACTGCCACAGACGCACGCTGGCTGTGCGAATGTGCATTTGTCTGCCGTCGAACACAAAGACACGATTGTATTTCTGCATACGGTAGAGCAAGGCCCCGCCTCGCAGAGCTATGGTTTGCAGGTCGCTCAACTCGCTGGGGTGCCGCAGAGCGTGATTCGCGCAGCACGCAAACATCTCGCAGCGCTGGAAGCGCATGCCGCACAGTCCGACACGCAATTCGATTTATTTGCCAGCGCGGCGACCGAGGAAACGGTTGCCGACCTCGCGCCTGAAACCGCATCACCACTGAAAGAAGTACTGCTGGGTATAGACCCCGACAGCCTGACACCCCGAGAAGCACTGGAAGCGCTTTACCGCCTGCGCCAGCTGGCAGAGGATTCGTCATCCCGATCATGAGACACCTTGTGATCTGGCTGACAATAGGGATATCGATGCTGCCCCCGCTCCATGGCTGAGGGTAAAGGAAAGGGATGGTTACAAAGACATTCGCGACCAACTACGCGAACTCGCCGAAAAATCCGGTCTGTGGGTTTTGGTCGTACAAGGCTCGTCGGTCAACACGCCAAAAACCACACCCGAAATCATCTGGGCTGACCGGCTGGGCTATGTCACCCTGCCGACCGGCCTCAGCACCCTGACAGCCGATCTGAATGCTGCAATACCCTTCTGACTGACCACCGAAGCGCCGTAAGCAGACTGCTTATTGCAACTGAATCGAGCGGAACTCATCACCATCATCGTCGTCATGATGATGATGACCATGCGGCCCGTGAACATGCCCGTGGGCGATTTCCTCGGGGCTTGCCTCCCGTACTTCCACCACATTCAGTGCGAAGCGCAGAGCCATGCCTGCCAGCGGATGATTACCATCCAGGACCACCTTGCCATCCGCAATATCGGTCACAGTGAAGACCCGCGCCTCATTCGTCTCGCCCGCCTCTGGTGCGCCTTCGAACTGCATGCCAATTTCCAGCGGTTCCGGCAAGGCCTCGCGCGGCTCGATTTTGACCAGATCAGCGTCGTATTCGCCGAACGCATCCTCAGGCTCCACCTGAATCGTGACCTGATAACCAGCCGCTTTTCCTGCCAGCGCTTCCTCGATCTTGGGTAGCGTGTTGGCATAGCCACCATGGAGGTACACCATGGGTTGCTCGCTCTGCTCGATCAGATTGTCCTGTGCGTCAGAGAGCTTGTAGTGCAGAGTAACGACGGTGTCTTTGCCGATGTTCATCATGTCATCCTTTCGCTGAATCGGTGGGTGAGTATACCCGACACCCCCCGACTGGCTCCTTTCGAGAGGGCGTTTTCGCGGCGTCGATATAATGATCGAATGAAAAATACCCACCTGCTCGGCGGTCTCGCGCCCGACCAGTTCCTTCGCAGGCACTGGCAGAAAAAACCCCTGTTGGTTCGCAATGCCATCCCCGATATGCGAGCACTGCTCTCGCGCGAAGACCTGTTCAGTCTTGCTGCGCGCGAGGATGTCGAATCGCGACTGATCACGAATTTTCGTCGGCAGTGGAAAATGCAACAGGGGCCGCTATCTGAGTTGCCCTCGAACACACAAAAGAACTGGACGCTACTCGTGCAAGGCGTGAATCTGCATGATGATCAGGCAGATCAACTGCTGCATCAGTTCCGCTTCATCCCCGACTGCCGCCTGGATGATCTGATGATCAGCTATGCCACGTCGGGCGGTGGCGTCGGCGCACATGTGGATTCGTATGATGTTTTTCTTCTGCAGGCCCACGGACAGCGACGCTGGCGCATCAGCGCCCAGCAGGATCTGCGCCTGCGCGACGATCTGCCCCTCAAGATCCTCAGACATTTCGAGCCCGAGCAGGAGTTCATTCTTAATCCTGGCGATATGCTGTATCTGCCGCCGCAGTACGCGCATGAAGGTGTCGCTGTTGACGAATGCATGACCTATTCCATCGGGTTTCGAGCCCCGGCCTGGCAAGAACTAGGCGAAGCGTTTCTCGCATTCATGGCCGACTCCATTGAGCTACCCGGTCGCTACAGCGACCCGACACTGCGATCTACCCGCCACCCGGGCGCGATCAGCGATCAGATGATGGATGCCGTGAATCGCGCCCTGCAAAAACTCGGCAGCACTACCGCCGACAGAGAGATTTTCCTCGGCGAATATCTGTCCGAGCCCAAGCCCTCGGTCAGCTTCGACCCAAACCCCAAACCGCTCGGCGAACGGCAATTTGACCAATTGGCGGCACGCGACGGTATTCGTCTGCATCGCAAGACACGCATGCTGCATCGCGGCAAATATGTGTTCTTGAATGGTGAATCCTACTCGCCCGGCACTTCAGACCGCCGTATCCTCAGGCGACTAGCGGACGACCGCGTTCTCGACGCCAGCCATCTTGCTCAGGCCTCAGCCGACCTCCGCGAGAGCCTGTATCGGTGGTATCAGGATGGCTGGGTCGATCTTCAAACGCGCCAGACCTTTCAAAAAAGCCAATAAATCTGCTTTAGGGTTCTTTCAGCACGTAATTCGCCCTCATCTGTCCATAATTTTCCTGTACGAAACTTAATATCAGTCTTTGCAAATCACATAAAACGGCTTGCGCGCTAATGAAGAAGACCAGTATAATTTCCGGTTAGGAAGTTTTGACGGTGCGGCAGTGCGTCAATTGCGACTGCCAAGCCTGACAATACGGCCTGATGTGCGATAACTACCGGTAGTTATTAAACAAAATTGAAGTGTAATTTTTTATATTTAACCGAAGGAAAATCATGAAAAAATCGTTGCTGATCGCTTCTCTGCTGGCTCTGGCTCTGGCTGCTTGCGGCAAAAAAGATGAAGCCGCTACTCCTGCTCCTGCCGCTCCTGCTGCTGAAGCACCCGCTGCTGCTGCACCTGCTGCTGAAGCACCTGCTGCTGCTGATGCTCCAAAGGCTGACGCTGCTGCACCTGCTGCACCTGCTGCTGAAGAAAAGAAGTAATCACGGGCAACCGAACAAAAAAGCCGTCCTTGTGACGGCTTTTTTGTGTCTATCAAAAAGATAGCCGACGTTCTGACTTTAGCCTTGTGGCTAATCCAAAAGACAATCACGCACTACTATCGACCCAGGCAAAACCTGCTGCCTGATCTGCAATTACTGCCTCAACCACACTATCCCGAAGCACTTCATCAATCGCCAAACGTACCTTGTCAGTCGAATTGTTTTTCTGAGATAAATGCGCCGCAATCACCCGCTTGAGCCGACTGCGATCCAGGCTCTGCAAAATTTCCGCTGACTGCTGATTGGATAAATGTCCCATCTGCCCACCGATGCGCGCTTTGAGCCAGGGCGGGTAAACCGATTGAGCGAGCATGTCGGTGTCGTGATTGAACTCGAGTACGAGCGCATCACAGCCACTGAGTGCATCCACCAGATGAGGCGTTGAATGCCCGACATCAGTCAATACACCCAGTTTGGATATGCCATCCGTCGCCGTGTACTGCACGGGCTCACGCGCGTCATGCGGCACTGTGTAAGGTTGGATTTCAAGATCACCGATGACAAAGGGCTCGCCATCGCGGCAGATATGTACCGTCACACCGGCAGCTTCATCTCGCACAGCCTCGAAAGTGCCATGCGTGATCCAGACGGGAATCTTGTGGCGGCGTGCCAAACGAAAGACACCGCCCACATGATCCTGATGTTCATGTGTGACGATGATGCCGAAGAGTTGTTTCGGATCGACGTGAAAATGACTGAGGCGAGATTCTGCTTCCCTCAGTCCAAAGCCACAATCAAGCATCACCATGGTTTCCGTGATGCCTGATGTGGCAGAGATCAGTAGCGCATTGCCCTCGCTACCGCTGCCCAGACTCGCAAATCTCATGCGACGCGCCGGGCCGATTGATGCGGACACACTGATGCGTGGGTTTATTTCAGTTGTTCACTCAGCAGTGCCAGAATGCGATCGCCAGTGCCACCGGTCTCGGACTCGCCCTTCTCGTCCTGCACACTCACACGAGTCGCCTCACCCGAGCTGTTGACCAGAATACGGTAGCGCTTTGCCAATTTTTTGTCATCCTTGGAGCTGAACAAGCGCGAGAAGAAACCAGGCTCACTGGCTTTTTTCTCGGCATCGGATTTCTGCTCGACATAGCGAACGAAATACAAACCCCGCGCACGGTCACGATCTTCGACCGTAAAACCCACCCGGTCGAGTGCCAGCCCGACCCGGCGCCAGGCCCGATCAAAACTTTCGTCGACCAGCACATGATTGCCCAGCGCATCTTTGGCCACGCGCGCGCGCTGTGGCGCAGGCTTGGCCTCATTGATCGCCGCTTTGGCAACTTTCACTTCCGTACCCAACCGTGCCATCAGACGACCAATGAACTCAGCTTCCAGCTCCGGGTCGGAGGCGCGCCCCGTCCACATTGCGCGATCTTTTTGTTGTCCGGTGAGCACTTCCTGCGCACCACGATGACTGATGTAGATCTCGGTATTGCCATCGGCAGTGCGCTCAAGACGGGTGCGGAATTTATCGCGCTCTCCGGTGGAGTACAGCGAATCAAACACTTTGCCTATCGTATTGCGAATAAAA
>JBIIEY010000156.1:0-5331 GCA_044237595.1 Burkholderiaceae bacterium
TAGTGGCGCACCCGCCGTCTCGGCACTCGCACCCTCGTCTCCCGGCGCGACAGCGCCGCTGCACGATTACAAGATCATTCGTCGCAATGGCGCGGTGGTGGGTTTTGAGCCATCCAAGATTTCCATTGCCATGACCAAGGCATTTCTGGCCGTGAATGGTGGTCAGGGTGCAGCATCCGCGCGTGTGCGTGAACTGGTTGAGCAATTGACGGTTGGTGTCGTGTCGACTCTGATGCGGCGTCAGCCAGCGGGCGGCACTTTTCATATCGAGGATGTGCAGGATCAGGTTGAACTCGCGCTCATGCGTTCGGGTGAGCATGATGTTGCGCGTGCCTATGTGCTTTACCGCGCCAAGCGCATGGAAGAGCGTGCGCAGCAACAGGCGAGCAAGCCTGCGCCAGCCCGTGAGTCATCTATCCAGATCGTGGTCGATGGTCAGCGCGTACCGCTCGACATGAACAAGCTCAAGGCCATGATTACCTCGGCCTGCATAGGGCTGGAACAATTCGCGGATGCTGACGCAATCCTGCATGAGACAGTACGCAATCTGTATGACGGCGTGCCCGTTGAAGAGCTGTATAAATCGGCTATTTTGGCAGCGCGCGTGCTGATGGAAAAAGATCCGGCCTACAGCCAGGTTACTGCGCGTCTGTTGATGCACACGATTCGTAAAGAAGTGTTCGGTCAGGAAGTCGCGCAAGGCGACGCCAGCCAGCACTATCTGGAGTACTTCCCGAAATTCATCAAAAAAGGCATTGACGCCGATCTGCTTGATGCCAAACTCGCGCAATTCGATCTGAAAATGCTCTCCGAGGCGCTGGTTGCCGATCGTGATCTGCAGTTCGGTTACTTGGGTTTGCAGACTTTGTATGACCGTTACTTCCTGCACATTCAGGGTACCCGCATCGAGATGCCACAGGCGTTCTATATGCGCGTTGCCATGGGTCTGGCGCTCAACGAAATCAATCGCGAAGCACGCGCGATCGAGTTCTACCATTTGCTGTCGAGCTTCGATTTCATGAGCTCGACACCGACGCTGTTCAATTCCGGAACGCTGCGTTCACAGCTCTCTTCCTGCTACCTGACGACCGTGTCGGATGATTTGGACGGCATTTACGAAGCGATCAAGGAAAACGCATTGCTGGCCAAGTATGCGGGCGGTCTGGGTAATGACTGGACACCGGTGCGTGCCCTTGGTGCGCACATCAAAGGCACCAATGGCAAATCTCAGGGTGTTGTACCTTTCCTGAAAGTGGTGAATGACACCGCGGTTGCAGTCAATCAGGGCGGCAAGCGCAAGGGCGCGGTCTGCGCGTATCTCGAGACATGGCACATGGATATCGAGGAATTCCTCGATCTGCGCAAAAATACCGGTGACGATCGCCGTCGTACGCATGACATGAACACCGCGAACTGGATTCCCGACCTGTTCATGAAGCGCGTGATGGAAAAAGGCGACTGGACTTTGTTCTCGCCTTCGGATGTCAAGGACCTGCACGAGAAGTTTGGCAAAGAATTCGAGACCGCTTATCTAGGCTACGAAGCCAAGGCCGCCAGCGGTGAGCTCAAGCTGTTCAAGAAAATTCAGGCGCTGGACTTGTGGCGCAAGATGCTCTCGATGCTGTTCGAGACCGGTCATCCCTGGATCACCTTCAAGGATCCTTGCAATATCCGCTCGCCCCAGCAGCACGTAGGCGTGGTTCACAGCTCCAACCTGTGCACCGAGATCACACTCAACACCAATGACTCCGAAATCGCTGTCTGTAATCTGGGCTCGGTTAATCTGCCGGCGCACATGAAGGATGGCAAGCTTGATCACGACAAGCTGCAGAAAACCATCAACACAGCGATGCGCATGCTCGATAACGTGATCGACATCAATTACTACGCCGTGAAGAAAGCGCGTGATTCGAACCTGCGTCACCGTCCCGTTGGCATGGGCATCATGGGTTTCCAGGATTGTCTGCACATGATGCGTATACCTTATGCGTCCAAAGACGCGGTGGAGTTCGCCGATCGTTCGATGGAAGCGGTTTGCTACTATGCCTACATGGCATCCTCCGAGCTGGCCGAAGAGCGCGGTACGTACAGTTCTTACCGCGGATCGCTGTGGGATCGTGGCATCCTGCCGCAGGATTCGCTGAAGTTGCTGGCCGAAGAGCGCGGTGGTTACCTCGAAGTCGATACCACTGAAACGCTGGACTGGAGCAAGCTGCGCGATCGCATCAAGACGCATGGCATGCGCAACTCCAATTGCGTGGCGATCGCCCCGACCGCAACTATCTCCAACATCATTGGCGTGTCTGCTTGTATCGAGCCGACCTACCAAAACCTCTATGTGAAATCGAATCTGTCAGGCGAATTCACCGAAATCAACGAGCATCTGGTACGCGACCTGAAAGCCCGTGGTCTGTGGGATGAGGTGATGATCGCCGATCTGAAATATTTTGACGGTAGCTTGGCTCGCATCGACCGCATTCCTCAAGATCTGCGCGACCTGTACGCCACGGCCTTCGAAGTCGATTCGAGCTGGCTGGTTGAGGCTGCTTCGCGTCGTCAGAAGTGGATTGATCAGGCGCAGTCTCTGAACATCTACATGGCAGGCGCATCCGGCAAGAAGCTCGATGAAACTTACAAGCTCGCCTGGCTGCGCGGTCTCAAGACCACCTACTACCTGCGCACCATCGGCGCCACGCATACCGAGAAGTCGACATCGAAGGCTGGCGCGCTTAACGCCGTCTCGTCCGATATGCCGGCGACGGTGGGCGCGGCAGCGGAGACGGATGGCCCGGCCTGCATGCTGCGACCTGGCGATCCCGGTTTCGAAGAATGCGAGGCTTGTCAGTAATCTCCTGCCGGCTTGCATCGCGCAGGATAACGATCAAGCCGGCGATGCAAACCCGGACTATGCTTCAAAGATGAACCCCTATAAGTAACTGAGGAAAAAAACACCATGCTTTCTTGGGAAGATGACACCGCAGCATCCGCAGCCCGCCCACCGCAGGCGCGTCCGCAATTGCAGTCTGTGCCGACTGGTGCTCCTGTGGCTGCATTTCAAGCCGATACTGCACTTGATCCGGGCATACTCGCGCGTCCTGAAAAGACCGGCGACATCCAAGGTCGCGTCAACGCGGTCGACAAGCGCATCATCAACGGCAAGACCGACGTCAATCAGCTTGTGCCGTTCAAGTACAAGTGGGCATGGGACAAGTATCTGGCCGGCTGCGCGAACCACTGGATGCCGCAGGAAATCAATATGCAGCGCGACATCGAGTTGTGGAAGAACCCGAATGGCCTGACCGAAGACGAGCGTCGTCTGGTCAAGCGTAATCTGGGCTTTTTCGTCACCGCTGATTCACTGGCCGCCAACAATATCGTGCTGGGTACCTACCGCCACATCACCGCACCAGAGTGCCGTCAGTACCTGCTGCGCCAGGCATTCGAAGAGGCGATTCATACGCATGCCTACCAGTACATCGTCGAGTCGCTGGGTCTGGACGAGTCGGAAATCTTCAACGCCTACAACGAAGTCACCTCCATTCGCGACAAGGATCAGTTCCTTATCCCGTTCATCGAGACGCTGACCAACCCCGAGTTCCAGACGGGCACGACCGAGAGCGATCAGACCTTGCTCAAGTCACTGATCGTGTTTGCCTGCCTGATGGAGGGCTTGTTCTTCTATGTGGGCTTTACCCAGATTTTGGCGCTGGGCCGTCAAAACAAGATGATGGGCGCAGCCGAGCAGTACCAATACATCCTGCGTGATGAGTCCATGCACTGCAACTTCGGTATTGACCTGATCAATACCATCAAGCTTGAGAACCCGCATTTGTGGACCTCGGCCTTCAAGGAAGAGATCAAGGCCTTGTTTTTGCAAGCTGTGGAGTTGGAATATCGCTACGCTGAGGATACAATGCCGCGTGGCGTGCTGGGCCTCAATGCGTCGATGTTCAAGGGCTATCTTCGTTTCATCGCGAATCGCCGGGCACAGCAGATCGGACTGGAGGCGCTGTTCCCGCAGGAAGAGAATCCCTTCCCGTGGATGAGCGAGATGATCGACCTGAAGAAAGAGCGTAATTTCTTCGAAACTCGGGTCATCGAATACCAGACCGGTGGCGCGCTCAACTGGGAGTAAGAAGCTCTGCAAAATGCCGCTGACGGTGTTTATAGAGTCTTGCTGTACCGGTAGTAGTGTTTGCGGCGCTCATGTATAAGAGTTTCTGACGCGAGCCGCAAGTGAACAAAGGGTGGGCCCGTGGTGGGTTCGCCCCTGGATTTTGGGAGCCTTCCCCAAACTGCATGCCAGGGCAGGCGGTTTGGTGAAGGTTCGGTAAGCAGCTTGAACGACGAAAGGCAGCATCCGGACTGAATGGACAGTACGCGAGCTCACCCCACTTTTTTTACTGCGCTCATGAGCCCGAAGTTTCCGGGACGGGCAGCGTATTCTTCGGAAAAAGAGTTGGTCTTTCTGCAAAATTATTCCGACGCCGGCCAGCACGCCGGCGTTTTTTTTGTTCTGGCGGGCTGTGTGTCGCCGAACAAATTGGCTGAAGTGCTGCATTGACGAGGAGATGCAGCAGTTTAGCTGGTGCCGAATTCATTAGCGCAAACAAACTTTTGTTTGTTCCGATGAATAATCCGCTTGGGCCTTAACGGTACCAGACGGGTTTCCAACTTGTACCTAGTGATATGTAATCACACGAAGGAGAAAGCAATGGCAACAGCAAAGAAGAAAACTGCAGCCAAGAAGAAGCCGGCTGCAAAGAAAAAGCCGGTCGCCAAGAAGGCCGCGACCAAGAAGGTAGTCGCCAAGAAGGTGGTCGCCAAGAAGAAGCCAGCCGCTAAAAAAATCGCCGCCAAGAAGAAGCCAGCGGCGAAAAAAGTAGCCAAGAAAGCGGTCGCGAAGAAGAAGCCTGCTACCAAAAAAGCTACCGCAAAGAAAAAGCCGGTCGCTAAGAAAGCAGCCAAAAAAGCAGTAAAGAAAGCGGCGAAGAAGGTGGTCGCCAAGAAGAAGCCAGCAGCCAAGAAAGCCGTTGCGAAGAAAAAGCCAGCGGCAAAAAAGGTCGTAAAGAAAGCAGCAAAAAAGCCAGCGGCTAAAAAAGCTGCGGTGAAAAAGGCGGCGCCTAAAAAAGCAGCGCCCAAGAAAGCCACGGCCACAAAGCCAGCGCCCCAAAAGCCAGTGCCTAAAAAGCCTGCAGTAGCCAAGAAGCCGGCCCCTGTCGTTTCAGTGGCGCCAGTCGCAGCGTCAACGCCAGCACCGGCGATCAAGACCGTGCTGAGCCCCGCGGCGGCATGGCCATTCCCGACCGGCATTCGTCCCTGAGCAAGTGC
>JBIIEY010000157.1:0-5276 GCA_044237595.1 Burkholderiaceae bacterium
TATTGTCGTCGGCATTAAATACAACAGCAATTGATTTTGAATAAGTGCTGGCTTCAAAATTGATGCAATTATCTCTACTTGAAATACGTAAAAAAGTCGGCTCACCATAATTTCTGTCTTGGTTTACAAAGATTCTGTTGTTTCTTGGATAAATATTATTATTGGGTCCAATGACTAACCCAGGAGCAGCTTGATTCATCAGTTTACTTACTGTCGATAGCGCTGATTGATCATTACCAAAAACCTTTTTTATTGCGTCAAGTTTCTCTTTTTCCAGCCCTAATCCAAAAGATTGGGTAACTCTGTCGATTTCTATGCTCCACCGAGTTCTTGGGAGGTCATTCATAAATATTTGGTAGTAGCCATTCGCATTAAGTTTGTATTTATTTACGTCCTTTATTTCTTGCTTGATTAGATTTTCATGTTCGGTCGATGTAAAGTCGTTTCGAAGAATTGCTGTCCCATCGTTTTCGAAGTGCGTGGGCATTTGTGGCAGTAGACCTTTAAATTCATTAAAAATATTTTGGCGTTCCGTTGCAATTTTTGCCAATATTTTTGTCTGATGTACTTGTAATGTCTGCCACTCATTGCGCAGATTTCCGATTTTCCCTGAGGCGGCAAATTTGCCCAGGCTGGGAAGTTGCATTAGGACGTGTTCTCCAGATTCTTCTTTCGTGGCGGCAGCAAACTCCCTTAGCTCGGTGTGTATTTTTGCGATCACATTGAGTACCGCTTGTCTTTGTAGTTCGAGTCTTAGCTCAGGGCCAATTTTTGCTTCGGAGGTATAAACCAAGTCGACATCGCCGTAGTCATCAAAGGACAGCGTTCTTTGGTTTTTTTCAGCCTCAGCCCAAAGGTCGAGAGATTCCTTCACATTTTTACGATTTATGTTTGGCGTCATTTTTTGTCCGAATGATTTTCGTAGGGGTGGTTTTTGATGTGTGGCGATCAGCGGATAAGTGTTCGTCAAGTAGTATCTCGTTAAGCAAACTTCAGCTCCTGGGTACTTGAAATCCATCCCAGTACCGGCACGCGCTACAATGTTGCTGGTTGTGATATTTCTATTTAAAAACATTTAAGCAATTTGAGCGGCATCTGATTTGGCCGTAGATTGTCTTTTCCGGAGCTGTTTTGAATAATTACCCCCATCCCATCATTGCCCGCGAAGGCTGGCCTTTCCTTGGAATTACGGTCGCTGCGGCGCTGGTGGCATCCTCCGTTCTTGGTGGCTGGTCTTGGCCTTTCTGGGTCATCGCCGTGTTTGTGTTGCAATTCTTTCGCGATCCGCCTCGTTCCATTCCCTTGGACCCGAAGGCAGTCCTGTCACCGGCTGATGGTCGTATCGTCGTGGTCGAGAAAGCGCATGATCCCTATGCCAACCGCGAGGCCCTGAAAATCAGCGTGTTCATGAACGTGTTCAACGTTCACTCCAACCGCTCGCCGGTTGACGGCAAAATCGAGAAAGTCGAATACTTTCCTGGCAAATTCGTCAACGCTGATTTGGACAAGGCCTCGACCGAGAATGAGCGTAATGCCGTGGTGATGACGGCGGCCAATGGTCAGACGATCACATTTGTGCAGGTAGCCGGCCTGATCGCCCGTCGGATCCTTTGCTACGTGAACGCGGGCGATTCCCTTGCCCGAGGCCAGCGTTACGGTTTCATTCGCTTCGGTTCCCGAGTCGATGTTTATTTGCCGCTGACCGCTCGGCCATTGGTGGTGGTCGGTGAGAAAGTCTCGGCGACCGAGACGGTGCTTGCGGAGTTCTGAGGCGCGAACGGGGCGCTGTCGGTTACCATTCGGTTATGTCTTTATTCAGCAACCGCAAAAATAAATCCAAGGCCGGATCCGCACGGTCCTTCCGTCTGCACAAGCTGCCCTTGCGCCGTAGCGCGAGCCCTGATGGAGTGAAGGGATCACCTCCTACGCCGAGCCGTGCGATTTATTTGCTGCCCAATGCTTTCACTACCGCAGCATTGTTCTGTGGTTTCTACGCAATCGTCATGGCCATGAACGGTCAATTCTCCAACGCCGCCGTGGCTATCTTTGCGGCAATGGTGCTGGATGCCACCGATGGTCGGGTAGCGCGGCTGACGAACACCCAAAGCGAATTCGGGGCGCAATATGACAGCCTCTCCGACATGGTGTCTTTTGGCGCGGCGCCCGCGCTGATCGTCTACGAATGGTCATTGCGGGGCATGGGCAAGCTGGGCTGGCTGGCGGCGTTTGTTTACTGCGCCGGTGCTGCGCTCCGGCTGGCGCGCTTCAACACTAATATTGCTGTGGTGGACAAGCGCTTCTTCCAGGGATTGCCCAGCCCGGCGGCCGCGGCGCTGGTCGCAGGCTTCATTTGGCTGATGGATGATCTGCGTATCGCTGGCGCTGATTTCAACTGGTTGTCCTGGTCGATTACGGTGTACGCCGGCCTCACGATGGTGACCAATGTGCCGTTTTACAGCTTCAAGGACATCAACTTCAGGAAGTCCGTCCCTTTTATAGGGATTTTTCTGATCGTGCTGATTTTTGTGGCGGTTTCCAGCGATCCTCCGAAGGTATTGTTTGGGCTCTTTGTGATCTACGGCTTGTCGGGCTACGGGGTGTTCTTTTGGCAGTGGTTCAAGGGCAAGCCGGTCAGTATCGTGCAGACTAGCACCGAGCCCGGTGAGGACCGATAGGTTTTTTTATGGGTGTGGTCTGAGGGTATCGGTCTGATAGACATAGCCTAGTTGCGCTTTTTGGCAATCCCCCGTATTCTTTCCCTCATGACAAGCTTGTTTGTTCCTCTCCAGATGATATCGGGCCGCAGCCGTTCTGGGCTGCTGCTTTACCTACTGCGCTGACAGCGCAGACCTCCTTATCCCCACAATTCGTTTCCTCTCCCGCCCAGGCAAAGTTGGCCCGGGCAGGCGAAAATATAGCTACCAGCAGCACTAACTTCAGGAGCCCGAAATGGCTGATTCGAACAAACTGATCATTTTTGATACGACCTTGCGCGATGGCGAGCAGTCGCCCGGCGCCTCAATGACCAAGGAAGAAAAAATTCGGATTGCACGTCAGCTAGAGCGTCTGAAGGTTGACATCATTGAAGCGGGTTTTGCTGCCTCCTCGCAGGGTGATTTCGAGTCGATCAAGGCGATTGCGGGCATCATCAAGGATTCGGTGGTCTGTTCACTCTCGCGTGCCAATGACCGGGATATTTCCCGCGCTGCTGAGGCGCTGGCGCCGGCACCACGCAAGCGCATTCACACGTTCATCGCGACTTCGCCGCTGCACATGGAGAAAAAGCTGAGGATGTCGCCTGATCAGGTTTATGAACAGGCGCGGCAGGCAGTCCGTTTCGCGCGGCAGTTTACGGACGATGTGGAATTCAGCCCAGAGGACGGCAGCCGTTCCGACATGGATTTCCTGTGCCGTGTGCTCGAGGCAGTGATTGATGAGGGTGCAACCACGATTAATTTTGCTGACACCGTCGGTTACGGCGTGCCCGAGCTCTATGGTCAGATGCTCAGAACCCTGCGCGAGCGCATACCGAATTCCGATAAGGCGGTGTGGTCCGTACATTGCCACAACGACCTCGGCATGGCGGTGGCGAATTCGCTTGCGGGTGTCATGGTTGGCGGTGCTCGGCAGGTCGAATGCACGATCAACGGTCTGGGTGAGCGCGCGGGTAATACGGCGCTGGAAGAAATCATCATGGCGGTGCGTACCCGCAAGGATCACTTCGGTCTGGAGGTCGGGATCGACACCACCCAAATCGTGCCGACCTCCAAGCTCGTTTCACAGATTACAGGTTTTGCGGTGCAGCCCAATAAGGCGGTGGTGGGGGCGAATGCCTTCGCTCACGCCTCCGGCATTCATCAGGATGGCATTCTCAAAGCGCGCGATACCTATGAAATCATGCGGGCCGAAGATGTGGGCTGGAGTGCCAACAAGATCGTGTTGGGCAAACTCTCCGGTCGTAACGCATTCAAGCAGCGTCTCGATGAATTGGGCATTACCCTCGACTCCGAGGCCGAAGTGAACGCGGCTTTTGCGCGTTTCAAGGAACTGGCAGATCGCAAGTCCGAGATTTTTGACGAAGACATCATGGCGCTGGTGTCGGATGAGCAGCAATCGCACGAGAAGGAGCATTACCAGTTCGTGTCGCTCTCCCAGCGCTCCGAGACGGGCGAGAAACCACATGCCAGCGTTGTTTTCTCTATGGGTGGCAGTGAGGTGAGTTGCGAGGGTGATGGCAATGGCCCCGTAGATGCCATCGTTAATGCGATTGAAACGCAGACCCAAAGCGGCGCCGAGCTGCTGTTGTTTTCGGTGAATGCAATCACCACCGGGACACAATCGCAAGGCGAGGTGACGATGCGTCTTTCCAAAAGCGGTCGCATTGTCAATGGCGTGGGTGCGGACCTTGACATTGTCGTGGCCTCCGCCAAGGCTTATCTGTCAGCCCTGAACAAGCTGCATTCCAAGACCGAGAAGCTCAATCCGCAGATGTAAACGTCCCGAAGATTGCCGGGTAATAGCTTTTTGAAAATAAATTGCCCAATTCCTGGCCAGTCGCCTCCCCGCGCTGTGCCGGGGAGAGCATTTCAGCTATACTCTCGCCTTGGTCTGAAACGGGCCAGATTTTTTAATGTTGTCACGGCACCAAGGGTTTCGACTCCGGACGCCGCATGTAAAGGGTAAAAACTATGTCAGTAACTAAAGAAAGCAAGGCCGCCGTCATCGCGGCCAATGCACGTGCTCAAAACGACACGGGCTCGCCGGAAGTTCAGGTCGCTCTGTTGACCGCACGTATCAACGAACTCAACGGTCACTTCAAGGCCCACGCGAAGGATCATCACTCCCGCCGCGGCCTGATCATGATGGTCAATCGTCGTAAAAGTCTTCTGGCTTACCTGAAGCGCAAAGACGTTGACCGTTACCGCGCACTGATCGAAAAACTGGGTCTACGTAAATAATTTTTGCCAGTCGCCCAACTGCAGATGCCTGTATCAGTTCTCTGATGCGGGCATTTCGTTTTTTAAAGTAATGCGTATATTGAAAATTGAGTCTGTAGAAGCAAGGCGACCCTAGGGATCGCCCGTGGTGAGGTGAACGACAGCGCCTGAAAATCTGTCGGCAAAAATAGAAAGGAACTACCTGATGTTCAATAAAGTTACGAAAACCTTCCAGTACGGCCAACATACCGTGACGCTGGAAACTGGTGAGATCGCACGTCAGGCCTCTGGCGCCGTGATGGTCTCGGTCGAAGATACCGTTGTGCTTGCTACTGTGGT
>JBIIEY010000158.1:0-5271 GCA_044237595.1 Burkholderiaceae bacterium
CTATTACAGTCATTTCCGGGAAAACCTGACCGGGGTGCCACACGGCATACTCAATGACAACCGCATTCCCGCCTATGTCCCCAGCCCGGATGCTTTCCCCCAGCATGAGCTCTGCAGCTACAACCTCGAAGGTTTCGAGTGCACGGTTCCGGCTGGACATTACTTTGTGATGGGTGATAATCGGGACAATAGTCTGGATTCGCGGTACTGGGGCTTCGTGCCAGACAAAAATATTGTCGGAAGGGCATTTTTTGTCTGGATGAACCTGGGTGATTTCAAGCGCATTGGCAGCTTTCAATGACAACCAGGTTCGGGACCCAATCAAGTATGTCGCGGTCAGATAAGCAAGGCGGATTTTCACTAATCGGGTTTCTAAGTACCTTGACGGTGTTCGGAGCGATAGGCCTGTTGCTCCTGCGGGTGGGGCCGAGCGTGGTGGAATACTGGGCTATCGACAAAGCGGTAGCGGCGGCATCGATCGCTGCCGATACGCCGGATGAATTGAGACAGGCATTCGACAAGCTGGCCGCCGCAGGTTATGTCGATTCGATCGAAGGCAAGGACTTGAAAATCACCGGAACGGGTAAAGAGATGGAAATCAGTTTTGCCTACGAAAAGAAGATTCCGCTGTTCGGTCCAGCGAGTTTGCTGATCGATTATCGGGGAGGTAGTGTCCACCCCGTCCCGGAGAAAGTCTCGAACTAACCGCCAACGATGCCGATGGATATCGCCACTCTGCAAAGCCGTCTAGGTCATACGTTCAGCAACGCTGCCTTGCTGCAGCAGGCGCTTACGCATCGCAGCCACAGCAGCCTGCATAACGAACGCCTGGAATTCCTCGGAGACTCCATCCTTAATTGTGTTGTCGCGTCCTTGCTCTTCGACCGCTTCGACAAGATCGATGAAGGTGATCTCTCGCGTTTGCGTGCCAATCTCGTCAAACAGCAATCACTCTATGAAATTGCGCAGCGACTCGAATTATCCCAGTGCCTGAGGTTAGGCGAGGGCGAGCTCAAATCGGGTGGTTTTCGTCGTCCGTCCATTCTGGCGGATACGCTGGAAGCCTTGTTCGGTGCCATTTTCCTTGATGCTGGTTTTGATACCGCCAGTCAGGTCATCAGCGCCTTGTATGCGCCTGTACTGGAAACGGTTGATCCCAAAACGCTCGGTAAGGATGCAAAAACCCTGCTGCAGGAATTTTTACAGGGTAAAAAAATTCAGCTCCCGCAATACAATGTCGTCGCCACCCATGGCGCGGCACACAATCAGGAATTCGAAATCGAATGCCTGGTACCCAAGCTCGACATTCATGTCTTCGGTACGGGCGGTAGCCGCCGCGCTGGCGAGCAGGCCGCTGCCAAGCTTGCACTTGAATCTGTGCAGCAGGCACTGGCGAAAGCGCCCGTCGTGCCCAAGAAAACCCGGCAACGTACGACGCAGCTCAAGCTTGCAGGTATCGCCACCTTCCAGCCGGATGCCCCTGCAGAGTCCGAAAAAACGACTGACGCCAAAAAATCCGCGCGCCCCGAGGGCGCTGCAGGTAGCAGCAAACCAGCAAAAATATCCGCCACGCGCGAGCAGGATTCCCTGCCGCTAGATGGTGACGAACGCAAGCCAGTGTCGGCCAATCAAAGTAAATCAGCATGACCACAACTTCCGCTGCAACTGATTTCCGGTGCGGCTACATTGCGATCGTTGGACGACCGAACGTTGGCAAGTCCACGCTCATGAACAAACTGATCGGTGCCAAGGTCAGTATCACGTCGCGCAAGGCCCAAACCACACGCCATCGAATCACGGGCATAGAGACCAAAGAAGATACTCAGTTCATCTACATTGACACGCCGGGTTTTCAGACGCGTCATAAAAACGCACTGAATAAAAATCTCAATCGCACCGTCAGCGGCACCCTCACCGCAGCAGATGTGGTGTTGTTCGTGGTTGAGGCAGGGCATTTCGATGACGCTGATCAGCAAGTGCTGAACTTGTTGCCCAACAAAGTGCCGGCCATTCTGGTTATTAATAAATCCGACCGGCTCAAGGACAAAGCACCTCTCATGGCCTTTGCTCAGCAAGTCGCAGCCCGCCATGATTTCGCCGCTATCGTACCCGTCTCAGCCAAACAGGGATTTCAGCTTGATCGTCTGGAAGCGGAAATCCGAAATTATCTGCCCGTCAGTGAGCCCATTTTCGGCGAGGATGACATTACCGATCGCAGTGAAAAATTTCTCGCAGCCGAAATCGTGCGGGAAAAAGTCTTTCGTTTTGTTGGCGACGAACTGCCTTATACCAGTACGGTCGTCATCGAAAAATTTGAAGAAGAAGGCGCACTGCGCCGTGTCTTTGCCGCGATTCTGGTCGGGCGTGATGCACACAAAGCCATGCTGATCGGACAGAAGGGCGCTCGTCTGAAAGAAATCTCCACTCAGGCGCGACTGGATATGGAAAAACTCTTCGGTGGCCCCGTGTATCTGGAAATCTGGGTCAAGGTGAAATCCGGCTGGGCGGACAACGAAGCCGGATTGCGCGCCTACGGTTACGAATGAGCGCGGCATGAGCACTCTGGCTAATGCTACCGAAATGCCGGCAAATGAAACGCCGGTAACTGTAACGCCGCCAAGCGAAACTCTCGCCATCAAGACACCGGCAACACCAGTACGCGCTCCTCGTGCACGCGCTTCCGAGCGTGATCATCGCATCGTGAATCAACCCGGTTTTGTACTACACAGTTATCCGTACAAAGAAACCAGTCTCATCATTGATCTGTTTTCTCGCGATCACGGACGCGTTGCCCTTGTCGCCAAAGGTGCCAAGCGTCCTCATTCCAAGCTGCGTGGCGTATTGCAAACCTTTCAGCCCTTGCAGTTGGCTTGGATGGGTAAATCCGAAGTACGCACCCTGGTGTCGGCCGAATGGGTCGGCGGCTTGCTGCCACTCGAAGGCGCTGCATTGTTGTGTGGTTTTTATTTGAATGAATTACTGGTCAAGCTGCTCGCGCGCGATGATCCGCATCCTCCATTGTTTGATCACTACATGTCAGCACTCAATCAGCTTGCGCATGATGAGCCGCCCGCGATCGTTCTCAGAAAATTCGAATTATCACTGCTGAAGGAAACCGGCGTAGCAGGCAATTTGGCTGTGTGCGTACAAACTGGCCAGCCTGTCGACCTGCAAAAAACCTATGTCATTGATCCTGAGCGGGGGGCGCGTGCCTCGCTGGCCAGTGATACCTCGCCATCAGTCACCGGCAAGACACTGCTCGATATGGAAGCAGGTGATTACAGCGACAGCACGACTCAGCTGCAGAGTAAATTTCTCATGCGGCATCTGCTCTCGCATCATCTGGGTGGTATGCCGCTCAATACTCGGCAAATTCTGATCGACCTGCTGCAACTCTGAAACAATAAAAAAGACGGACATCTTATGAGTTATCTTCATCCTAACGCCGCCACCATCGACCTCGGCATTAATATCGATCACGTCGCCACTTTGCGTAATGCACGGGGTACGAAATATCCCGATCCACTGCAGGCAGCACTACTGGCTGAGCAGTCAGGTGCAGATGCCATCACGCTGCATTTGCGTGAAGACCGACGTCACATCAAAGACGCCGATCTCGAAGCCATACGCCCGCGCCTGACTACCCGCATGAATCTTGAATCCGCGATTACCGAAGAAATGCTCGATATCGCTTGCCGTATCAAACCTGAAGATGTTTGTCTGGTTCCCGAGCGGCGCAATGAGGTCACGACCGAAGGCGGGCTTGATGTCATTCGCTACTTCGACGAAGTTCGCAAGGCTTGTACGCGGCTCGCCGCTCAGGGTATTCGCGTATCGCTTTTTATTGATGCCGATGCCGAACAAATCAAGGCTTCCGCTGAAGCCGGCGCGCCCGTCATTGAGCTGCATACTGGCCGCTACGCCGATCTTGAAGGCGATGCGCAGCTTAATGAACTTGAACGTATCAAGCGTGGCGTCAATGTGGGTATCACGCAAGGACTGAAAGTCAACGCGGGCCACGGTCTGCATTACACCAATGTGCAGGCTATTGCTGCAATACCCGAGATCACCGAGCTCAATATCGGTCACGCCATTGTTGCGCATGCCATCTTTGTGGGTTGGGAAAATGCGGTACGCGAAATGAAAGCGGCGATGATCAAGGCACGTCTGGCGTCGGTGCGTTCATGATCTTCGGCATCGGCACCGATATTCTTAAAATCTCTCGTGTCGAGGCCGTGCTCGGTCGCTATGGCGATCGCTTTGCCTCGCGCATTCTGGGCCCGCAGGAAATGGAAAAATACCTGCGCCGCAAACAGAAGGTCGAGGCGCGCGGTTTGCGTTTTCTGGCGACCCGCTTTGCAGCAAAAGAAGCGTTTTCCAAAGCCATTGGTCTGGGCATGCGCATGCCCATGACCTGGCGTGCAGTTCAGTTTTTGAATGCGCCCAGTGGTCGGCCCATGGTCGTCACCAGCGGTGCCCTCAATGAATTCATGCAAACGCATGGTCTCAGTGCCCAGGTCTCATTGACCGATGAGGCAGAATACGTAGTTGCGTTCGTCGTCGTGGAGAAATCATGAAAATGCAAGACCATATTCAAATTCCGGGCCCCGTCATGCTGGACGTGGTCGGCACAGAACTTGATGCACAAGACCGCCGTCGTATTCGTGATCCATTGACGGGCGGGGTGATCCTGTTCGCGCGTAATTACACCGACCGCGCGCAACTGACAGCACTCTGTGAGGCGATACATGCGGAACGTCCGGGCTTGTTGATTGCTGTTGACCACGAAGGCGGGCGAGTGCAGCGTTTCCGCAGTGATGGGTTCACGCGCTTGCCTGCAATGCGCCGCTTGGGTGAACTCTGGGATCGCGATGTTCTGGCATCCTGCAAGCTTGCCACCGCGCTTGGCTATGTACTGGCGGCTGAGCTGCGTGCCTGTGGTGTGGATTTGTCGTTCACGCCCGTGCTGGATCTGGATTACGGTGCATCCGAAGTCATCGGCGATCGTGCGTTTCATCATGATCCGCGTGTGGTCACGCTGCTGGCAAAGAGTCTCAATCATGGGCTGGCACTGGCTGGCATGGCCAATTGCGGCAAACATTTCCCCGGTCATGGATTTGTTGCAGCGGATTCGCACATTGCGATTCCCGTAGACGAGCGTGATCCAAAAGACATTCTCAAGGATGACGCAGCACCTTACGGTTGGCTGGGCATGAGCTTGTCAGCTGTCATGCCGGCGCATGTGATCTATCCAAAGTTTGATAAACATCC
>JBIIEY010000159.1:0-5252 GCA_044237595.1 Burkholderiaceae bacterium
GGATTTTGGGGCGCAAGTGGTGCGCACCGACATGGGCAATCTGCAAACTGGCACGCGCGTCCGAGTGGCCGAGCCCGCCACTGCTCGGTAGCAAAGACAGGAACCGGCGCCATGTGGTTTACACGCCTCCGTATCGGCAATCCGGTTCTAGCCACCATGATGATGGTGGCATTTGTCGTTTTGGGCTTGTTCTCCTATCAGCGTCTACGTGTTGACCAGTTCCCCGATGTTACCTTTCCTGTGGTGGTGATACAGACGGAATATCCGGGCGCAGCACCGGAGACGGTCGAGACCGATATCACACGAAAGATCGAAGAAGCCGTTAACACCATAAATGGCATCAACAGCCTGACCTCACGCTCTTACGAGGGTCAGTCAATTGTCATCATCGAGTTTGCGCTCACCATCGACCCGGCACAGGCAGCGCAGGATGTGCGCGAAAAAGTCGCACTGATCAAAGCAATTTTTCGCAAGGAAGTGAAAGAACCGCGCGTCACCCGCTACGACCCGGCGGACAGACCGATTTTCTCGGTGGCTGTGACCAATGAAGCGGGCAAGGGCAATTACAGCATGCGCGAGCTGACCACGATTGCGGATCAGCTGATCAAAAAACGTCTGGAAAACGTGCGTGGTGTGGGATCGGTCACGCTGGTCGGTGGCGTCAAACGTGAAATTCAGATTCAGATCAAGCCTTCAGATATGGAGGCGCTGGGCATCAGCATGGATCAGGTGCTCAATGCCTTGCGCAACGAGAATCAGGAACTGCCGACCGGCAGTGTGCGTGCAACCGCCAACGAGAAAGTGGTACAGGTGCAAGGTCGTATCAAACGACCCGAAGATTTCGAACGCATCGTGGTCGCGCAGCGCGGTGGTCATTCGGTCTTGCTGGGACAAGTCGCCCGCGTGATCGACACGCAGCAGGAGCAGGAAAATCTGGCGCTCTTCAATGGTCAACGCACGCTGGCGCTCGATATCCTCAAGGCGCAAGGTCAGAATACGATTGATGTGGCCGATGGTCTGAAAAAAGTGATCACCGATCTGCAGCCTACGCTCAATGCGCTGCACCCGGGTGTGAAGCTTGACGTGATCAAGGATGGTTCGCGCCAGATTCGTGTTGGTGTCGAGAATGTCCGTCGCACGCTGATCGAAGGTGCGCTCCTCACTATTTTGATTGTCTTTCTGTTTCTGAACTCATGGCGCTCGACGGTGATTACTGGTTTGACGCTGCCGGTCTCCCTGATCGGCACTTTTTTGTTCATGGATATGTTCGGCTTCACGATCAATATGATCACACTGATGGCTTTGTCGCTATGCGTGGGTCTGCTGATTGATGATGCGATTGTCGTACGTGAAAACATTGTTCGTCATGCCGGCATGCGAGTCAATGGCCGATTTAAAAATCCACGCACGGCAGCGCTTGAGGGCACCAAAGAAATCGGACTAGCCGTATTAGCGACGACCTTCTCGATTGTCGCGGTGTTCCTGCCGGTGGGTTTCATGGGCGGCATCATCGGTCGCTTCTTTCATCAGTTTGGCGTCACGGTGGCAGCGGCAGTTCTGATTTCGATGTTTGTGTCGTTCACGCTGGACCCCATGCTCTCATCCATATGGCATGACCCCACCGTACACGGCCCCGGACCCCGTCGCGGCTGGTACGCGCACACGTTTGGCAGGGTGCTTGAGCAATTTGATCGCTTTGTGCAGCGGCTCTCAAAAATTTATCAGGTCACCTTGCGCTGGTCATTGCGCCACCGCATCGCAACGCTGGTGCTCGCCGTAGCAACTTTCGTTGCAGGCCTGCTGCTGCCAGCTTCGGGTCTGGTGGGTACCGAGTTCGTGCCACAGGCTGATTACTCCGAGACAGGTGTTATTTTTTACACGCCGGTTGGATCATCACTGGAATTCACCGAAAGCAAAGCCAGACAAGTTGAGCAAGCCCTGCATTCATTGCCCGAGGTGCGTGATCTGTACACGACGATCAATACGGGCACAGCACAAGGAAAAAACTATGCAACCGTGTATGCACGGCTTGTGCCGCGCAGTGAACGACAGCGCAGCACGAAACAGCTGAGCCAGCCCCTGCGTGACCAGCTGGCGCGTATTCCGGGTATTACCATCACGCACATCGGTCAGCTGGATGGCGTGGGCGGCGACAACAAGCAAATCCGTTTCTCCATTCTGGGGCCCGATCTCAAGCAACTCGGCAAACTCGCCGATGAGGCGACCGCACGCGTACGCGCCATACCCGGCGTGGTGGATCTGGATTCGAGCCTCAAGCCCAACAAGCCCACCATTCAGGTCGAGCCTTACCGTGAAGTGGCCGCAGATCTGGGGATTGGCGTGGCACAGATAGGTAATACCTTGCGACCGCTGTTGGCCGGCGATGCCGTGACCGGCTGGCGCGCACCGAATGATGAAACCTACGATGTCACAGTGCGACTTGCACCTTCGGACCGTAATAACATCGCTGATCTTTCAAGGCTTAACCTGGCCAGCAGTCAGATGAACGCGGATGGTTCGCCGCGAATGGTGCCTTTGCGTCAAGTGGCCAGCATCATGCCAGCCACCGGTGCCAACCAGATCAATCGACGCGACATGAATCGCGAAGTCGAAATCTCTGCGAACGTGCTCGGCCGCTCAGCCGGACAGGCGGGCGTCGATATCAAACGCGCACTCGAGTCGATGAGCTGGCAACCCGGTTATCGCTACCAGATCGGCGGCGCGGCCAAAAATATGCAGGAGTCGTTTGGTTACGCACTGTCGGCTTTGCTGCTGGCGATCATTTTCATTTACATGATTCTCGCATCGCAATTTGCCAGCTTCCTGCAACCTATTGCGATCATGTCCGCACTACCGCTGACACTGATCGGTGTTTTCCTGTCGCTGATGTTGTTCCGTTCAACGCTGAATTTGTTCTCCATTATTGGCTTCGTGATGCTGATGGGGCTGGTCACCAAAAATGCGATTCTGCTGGTGGACTTCGCCAATCAGGCACGCAAGGCGGGCGTGGAACGCGGGGAGGCTTTGCTCGAAGCAGCCCATGTGCGACTGCGGCCTATCCTGATGACGACACTGGCGATGGTGTTTGGCATGGTGCCACTGGCACTGGGGCTGGCCGAGGGTTCCGAGCAGCGCGCGCCCATGGGTCAGGCGGTGATTGGCGGCATTATCACCTCCTCGATTTTGACGCTGGTGGTGGTACCCGTGATCTACACCTGGCTGGATGATTTGGCCCAGTGGGGACGCCGCCGTTTTGGCTCTGTTCAGTATGCGGACGATGCTGGCGACGTCCAGGAATAACGCAAGCTTTTGATAAAATTTAACCTTTTTTACGCAGGAGTTTTCCCAGATGAATTTCGAACAAGCACGGCGGAACATGATTGAACAGCAGATCCGCACTTGGGAAGTGCTGGACCTCGATATTCTGCAAACACTGGTGGCAGTTCGACGCGAGGCCTTTGTGCCAACGGCTTATCAGGCGCTGGCTTTCGTCGATACCGAGATTCCGCTGCCGCAGGGCGAAAATATGCTCTCGCCCAAACTGGAGGCTCGTCTGCTACAAGAGGCTGCCGTGCAGTCACATGAGTCCGTATTGGAAATCGGCTCAGGATCGGGTTACATGGCCGCGCTGCTCGCGCATCATGCAAAACAGGTGGTGACGGTCGAGATCGTGCCAGAGCTGAAAGCACTCGCAGAAAAAAACCTCGCCAACTATGGTGTCGGCAATGTCAGCGTCATGCTGGGAGATGCCGCTCGAGGCTGGACTGGCAGTGGATCGCAGGCATTTGATGTCATCATGATTTCGGGATCATTGCCGATGATGCCCGACGCTTTTTTGCATCAGCTGAGCGTGGGTGGACGCATTCTGGCGGTCATCGGTGAGGCACCGGTGATGTCGGCTTGCATGATCACGCGCGTGTCTGATGATGCCTGGGATACGGTCACACTCTTTGAAACCAGCATCAAAGCACTGCGCAATGCCGAGAAGCCCTCGGCATTTCGCTTCTGAAGCGGAACATGGAACACATCTCCGCTCCCGAACTCGCCGTATGGCTGACGGACTCAACACGTGTCCGGCCTTTGCTGCTCGATGTGCGCGAGCCTTGGGAGTACGAGACTTGCCGCATTGATGGCTCTGTCCTGATGCCCATGGCCAGTGTGCCGGGTAGACAAGAAGAGCTCGACCCGGAAACGCCCGTCGTCTGTATCTGCCATCATGGGGCACGCAGCATGCAGGTCGGCGCATTTCTGGAGCGCGCCGGGTTTGCGAACGTCACCAACCTGACTGGCGGTATCCATGACTGGGCCATGCAGGTCGATGGCAGCATGCCCACCTATTGAGACTGACTACTGAACATCACTGGAAAAATAATGAAGAAGACTCCGCTCGCTGTTCTGATCGCCTCTGCACTGTTGTCCCTGGATGCGACAGCGCTGGATTTGATGGAAGCGTACCGCGCAGCCCAGGCTTACGACAGCCAGTTTGCCAGTGCGCGTGCCGCACGCGAGGCCAATTCGGAAAAATCCGTACAGGGACGGGCGGGTTTGCTGCCCTCGGTGACGGTGACGGGAACCGCCAACAAAGTCAACGGTGAATCCACCCTCAATCCAAACATCAATTATTCGGCCAACAGTTATCAGCTGCAGCTCAGGCAACCACTGTACAACCGCGCCAGCGGCGATGTCTACGAACAAAGCAAACTGCAAGTGGCTGTAAGTGAAGTGCAATTCGATCAGGCAAAAAGCGACCTGATGATTCGAGTCGCCCAGGCATATTTCGATGTGCTGGCGGCTCAGGACACGATTGCCTTTATCCAGGCGCAGCGCGTCGCCATAGCAGAACAGCTGGCTTCAGCCAAGCGCAACTTCGAAGTTGGTACAGCGACCATCACCGATACTCATGAGGCACAGGCGCGTTACGATCTGTCGAATGCGCAGGAAATCACAGCGATCAATGATCTTGAAGTCAAACGCAATGCCTTCGCGCAAATTACCGGCAAACTTCCACCCGCTCTCGGCAACCTGAAAACAGGTCTGAAGCTGACACCTCCCGAACCAGCCAGCATGGACCCTTGGGTGCAAACCGCTGAATCCGGCAATTTCAGTGTGGTAGCCCAGGGGCTGCTGGCCGAGATAGCGAAATTGGAGATCAGCCGTAATCGTGCAGGTCATCTGCCCACGCTGGATGCGGTGGCAAGCTACGGTAGCAATACGAGTTTCTTTACATCTGCCATCACGACCACCACCACCAA
>JBIIEY010000160.1:0-5249 GCA_044237595.1 Burkholderiaceae bacterium
GCGGTTTGCTGGTCAGGCCAGCAGGGTCGAAAGGTACGCGCTCCGGATCAAATATTGGCGCACCCATGTCGACCGTGATACGACCATCATCCTCCAGCCGTGGCCGGATCACGCCTGACATGGTTTCCACGCGAATTTCGCGATGTTCGGTCAGACCTTTTTCAACAACAAATTTTACAAATGCCCGCGCCCCGTTGCCACATTGCTCGACCTCGCCACCATCGGCATTGAATATCCGATAGCGAAAATCAACGCCCGGCATTGTGGGTTTTTCAACAACCAATATCTGGTCAGCACCAATGCCAAAGCGTCGGTCAGCGATGTCGCGCCATTGATTGCTGGTGAGATTGACAGTTTGATTGATTGCATCAATCACTACAAAATCATTACCAGCACCGTGCATTTTCGTGAATCTGAGTTTCATGCCTCTGCTCTCTTTGTCAATCACCTGGAGTATCGTACACGCCGGCCATGCCTTCGGGCCGTGTCTTGAATCGTTTGTGTGACCAGAAATATTCCGAGGGCGCTTCCAGCACGCGTGCTTCGATGAACGCATTCATGCGTGCGGCAGCTGCTTCAATGTCGGCGCCCGGATAGTCATCCCAGGGGGGATAGAAAATCACTTGCCAGCCCTCGTAGTTCGGCAGAAATCGCGTCACGACAGGAATCACCTGACCATCGGTTGCCATGGTCAGCCTTGCGGGCGCTGTCAAGGTCGCTGCAGGCACACCAAAAAAAGGTACGAAGACAGACTCGCGACGACCGAAATCCATATCAGGCAGCATCAGAAACGGGCGAGCGTCACGCATTGCACGAATAATGGGTTTGATGCCCGCCTGTCGTGAGATCAGATTACGTTCATCGGGTGTAAATCGTAGCCGGCCTTTGCGCAGTGCTTCGTTGAAGACGCGATTGCGCTGCGGCGTATACATCGAGCATGCCGGTCCTGCCATCGTGATGGCAACGCCCGCGACTTCAAGGCAAACGAAATGAGGACACAGAAAAATCGTTGGCCGCGCTGCCGCAATCGTTGTGGGTACGGCCGGCACAATCTGTATCAATTTTTTCAGCCGCTCCGGCGATGCCCACCACAGAATGCCGCGCTCCAGCACGCTGCGCGCATAGCCCTGAAAATGAGCGCGTGCAATGCGCAGGCGCTCCTGATCGTCGAGATCGGGAAGGCAGAGCCGGAGATTGGTCAGTGCAATGTGACGCCGATGACGCAGCAGTACGAATAGCAGACTACCCACACCTTTGCCGATGCGGCCCAATACTGGCAGTGGCAGCCAATGCAGCAGCCACATCAACGCCAGCATCGCCCTCATGGGGCCTCTCCGGCGAGTGATGATGACGAGGCCGCACCCTTGTAGCGGTTGTAGCTCCAGAAGTATTGCGATGGACAGCGCGCGATCAGCTGCTCCATTGCAGCATTGATCATGCGTGCCTGCTGTTCGGGTGTGCCCGCCAGTCGTTCATCAAAACGTACAAAATGAATCGCATAGCCTCTGCCGAAGGATAGGCGCTCTGCATAGGTCAGCACCAGCAGTGCCTGACTCATTTGATGCATTTTCGCCGGCAGTGTCATCGTGTATGCGGGCCGACCGAAGAAGGTGGTCCAGATACCTTCGCCTGCACCCGGTACCTGATCCGGCAGCAGACCGATTGCACCGCCAGCGCGCAGCGTCTTGAGGAGCGTGCGCACGCCAGACAAGTTAGCGGGCGCCAGCGTCAGGCCTTCGCGCGCACGCGCTTGTTCGATCAGAGGCTTGAGCGATGGCTTGCGCGGCGGGCGGTATAGCGCGGTGAGCGGCGCCCGACTTGCAATAGCCTGCGCAATGATTTCAAAGCAGCCCAGATGGGGTGTCAGAAAGATCACACCCTGACCATCATCGAGCGCCGACTGTGCAATCGACCAGTCATGCAGCACAGCGCTTTTCAGCACGCGCGCGGGTCTCGCGCACCAGATGAAAGGCAGCTCGAATACATTTTTACCGGCTTCGATAACGGCGGATGCCAGCAAATGCGGATAGCCCGCGTGCGCGAGATTGTCGCGAAGACGGCGTCTGTAAGAGGGTGAGCACGCGTAAACCACCCAGCCAGCGACCGCACCCAGCGCGTGCATCAAGGGCAGCGGCAGCAGAGAGAGGAGTTGAAACAGACGGAGCAGCATTGGGAGGCGATGCGGAGATTTTGCTGAATCGAGACAAGTTGCGTAAAATAGCACGAAGTCGTACCCGCCGAGTTAATAGACAACTTGCGAGGCGGTTTAAAAATTTCGCTAAAGCGTCGCAGGTTCACCTGGTTGACCGCGACACTATGTTCAATGTTTTTCAGGGAGCTTGCATGTCAAACGATTACCTTTTCACGTCCGAGTCCGTATCAGAAGGCCATCCGGACAAAGTATCCGACCAGATTTCCGATGCGATTCTCGATGCGATCCTCGAGCAGGATCCACGCGCTCGCGTCGCTGCCGAAACGCTTTGCAATACCGGTTTGGTGGTGCTGGCCGGTGAAATCACCACGACCGCCAACGTCGACTACATCAAGGTCGCGCGCGACACACTCAAATCCATCGGCTACGACAACACCGATTTCGGCATCGACTACAAAGGCTGCGCCGTCATGGTTTGCTATGACAAGCAGTCACCGGATATCGCGCAGGGTGTTGATGAAGGCAAGGGCATGGACCTCGATCAGGGCGCGGGTGACCAGGGCCTGATGTTTGGTTACGCGTGCAACGAAACGCCTGAACTGATGCCGGCTGCGATTTACTACTCGCACCGCATTGTTGAGCGCCAGTCGCAGTTGCGCAAGGATGGTCGTCTGCCCTGGCTGCGCCCGGATGCGAAATCGCAGGTCACGCTGAAATATGTCAATGGCAAGCCGGTCGGCATTGACACGATTGTCCTCTCAACCCAGCACGCGCCTGAGATGGAGCACAAGCAGATCGAAGAAGCAGCGATCGAAATGATCATCAAGCCCGTCGTGCCCAAGGAATGGCTGAAAGACACGCGCTTCCTGATCAACCCCACCGGTCGTTTTGTCATCGGCGGTCCGCAGGGTGATTGCGGTCTCACCGGCCGCAAGATCATTGTCGACACTTACGGTGGCGCGGCACCCCACGGCGGTGGCGCTTTCTCCGGCAAGGATCCATCGAAAGTGGATCGCTCGGCTGCCTATGCCGGTCGCTATGTCGCGAAGAATATCGTTGCCGCTGGTTTGGCCGAGCGCGCGCAGATTCAGATTTCCTACGCCATCGGTATCGCCAAGCCAACGTCGGTGATGGTTACCACCTTCGGCACTGGCAAGATCAGTGATGAAAAAATTGCAGCACTCGTCAGCGAACACTTCGATCTGCGTCCGAAAGGAATCGTGCAAATGCTGGATCTGCTGCGTCCTATCTACTGCAAGACAGCCGCCTATGGCCACTTCGGTCGCGAAGAGCCCGAGTTCAGCTGGGAGCGTTCCGACAAGGCAGCCGCACTCAAAGCGGCGGCCGGTTTGTAAATCAGGGTCGCGTCATATAAAAACGGGCAAGCATCGCTTGCCCGTTTTTTTTCTTCTCGGATCTTCGATTCAAAAAATCCTCTTGTGACACAAGCATCTCATATGGAGAGTTGGCGCAATCATGTTTTGAAGATCATGCCGCTGATTGATGCAATGTCATGTTTCAAAAATACCGTAGACAGATTCGCATGATGTGTCCGCAAATTATTTTCTCACTGCTAGAGTCGTGGTTGCTTAAAAAAATGGGCATCATCGATTGTCATGCACCTTCATTTTGCACAGCGTTGTCTATTCGCGTCGATTCTCTTCCTCTGTTTTTCATCATCGTTTGTCCTGAAATCTGCGATTGCTCAGACAGCGCCATCGCTTAAAGCCGGTTCCAGATTACCACCGACGCAAAGGGCCGAGCCTCTGATCGAGCGACTCATCGTCATACCCCACCCAGCACGAGGCAAAAAAATCGATGCGCAACTCACGCAAGGCAAAACTTCGCAGCTGGAAGCCTTGGCTAATGTGCCCCTGACGCTGGATCGAAAGTTGTCCGGACGCGCGCACCTGCTTCGACTCAATCAACCCGTGACTTCGAGCGAGGCGCGTGCGATAGCGGCGCGCTTGCGGCAAAGCGGTGAAGTCATGAATGCTGAGCCCGATCTGATGATGCACGCTGACACTATCCCGCCCAATGATCCTGCGTATAGCGCATCCCCCGGGCAGTGGCACTACATGACGCCGGCAGGCAACAACCTCGGTGGGGCGGACCTGCCGGGAAGCTGGGATCTGACGCTGGGCAGCGAAACGATTGATGTCGCTGTACTTGATACCGGCTACCGTCCGCATTCAGATTTGCAGTCCATGTTGCCGGGTTACGATTTCATTGCTTATGCTTCCACCGCCAATGATGGTGATGGTCGTGACGCAGACGCCAGCGACCCGGGCGACTTCGTGGCAGCAGGCGAATGTTCCAGTGGATCGGCGGCGAGTCATTCAAGCTGGCACGGTACCCATATCATGGGCACCATCGCGGCTCTCATGAACAATGGTTTGTATGGCACAGGGATTGCGCCGCGTGTTCGCATATTGCCAGTGCGCGTACTCGGTAAATGTGGCGGCTACACTTCCGACGTCGCCGATGGCCTGCGTTGGGCCGCCGGCATTGATGTGCCCAACGTCCCACACAATGCCTATCCCGCGCGCATCATCAATCTCAGCCTGGGCGCTTCGGGCACTTGCTCCAATACGTTTCAAAGCGCCATCGATGATGTGAATGCGCTTGGGGCGATAGTTGTCATTTCATCCGGCAATGGTGCATCGAATACAGTCAATCAGCCAGCCAATTGCCGCGGTGCGCTGGCCATTACTGCACATGCCGTTGATGGCGACAATGCCGAGTATGCCAACATCGGCCCCGAGATACTCGTCAGTGCTCCCGGTGGCGGTTGCGGCACGCTCGCTACCGATTGCTTTTCGGTTTACAGCAGCAACGGCACCGCGGTGTACTCCTTGGGCAACGCTGGCACCACGACGCCGGGGCTGGATACAGGCGCCTGGAAAATCGGCACCAGCATGGCTGCGCCGCATGTCACCGGCACGATTGCGCTGATGCTCTCACTGAACGCATCGTTGGACCGCGCTGAAATCATTTCCATGCTTCGCGCGTCCGCGCGACCACCGCCACCCAGTGGTGCGTGCGCGCTGATTGCCAATGCAGGTCTGTGCGGCGCAGGTTTGCTGGATGCGCTGGG
>JBIIEY010000161.1:0-5171 GCA_044237595.1 Burkholderiaceae bacterium
GCACACCGTTCGACAAAATACAACTGACAGCACCGATTGCCAGCGGCCCTTACCTGATCGAAAAATATGATCTGGGTCGCTCGATTGCTTTTCGCCGCAATCCCGCTTACTGGGCAAACGATCTGCCGGTTCGTCGCGGTGCGTTCAATTTTGATCGCATTGTTTACCGTTTCTACAAAGATGATGTTGCTCGACTCGAAGCCTTTATGGCGGGCGAATTCGATGTGGTGGTCGAGTACCGAGCAAAGAACTGGGCGCGGGCCTACAAGGGCAAGCCTTTTGATACCGGTGAAATCATCAAGACAACGCTGAAACATTCCAATGGTGCCGGCATGCAGGCTTTCGTGATGAATCTCAGGCGCCCGCAATTTCAGGACGCGCGCGTTCGTCGCGCGCTGGGGTTGGCGCTTGATTTCGAGTGGATGAACCGTCAGCTGTTTTACAGCCAGTATTCACGCATCGATTCTTTCTTCAGTAATTCAGAATTGGGCGCGCATGGCGTGCCCTCTGAAGCTGAACTGAAATTGCTCGAGCCGCTGCGCGACCAGTTGGATCCGGCCGTGTTCGGCGCGGCACCGCTGCCGCCTAACACCGATGCCCCAGGATCTTTGCGCGCCAATCTGCTCAAGGCTCGTGCGCTGTTCAAAGAAGCCGGTTGGGAATATCGCGACGGCGCGCTGCGTAATGCCAAGGGTGAGGCCTTCAGTTTTGAAATTCTCGACGACCAGTCTGCGCTTTCACGCATCATCGCCGTCTATGTACGCAATCTTGAAAAGCTGGGTGTGCGCGTCAGTCAGCGCACCGCAGATTTCGCTTTGGTGCAAAAGCGTATGGAAGAATTTGATTTCGATATGACCAGTCAGCGTTTTGGTGATGTCACCAGTCCTGGTAATGAAATGTTCGACATGCTCGGTTCCAAAGCAGCCGATGAGAAGGGTTCGAGCAATTACTGGGGTCTGAAAGATCCGGTGGTCGACAAGCTGGTGACAGCGCTGGTGCGCGCAGATTCGCGCGCCGAATTGGTGGCGGCTTCAAGAGCGCTGGATCGGGTGCTGATGCACAAATATATCGTGGTACCGCACTGGTATTCGGCGACGCACCGCGTGGCGTATCGCAACCGCTTTGGTATGCCTAAGGTGTCGCCTAAGTATTATCAGGCGGATCCTTATGTGATTTCTAGTTGGTGGCAGGTGAAGCCTCGGAAGGCTAAATGATGAGGGTGCTACAACAACGCTGTATTCGGCGAGTACCACATGGCGAACGCCAGTTAGTCAAGAGTTTAAGCTGTTTGTTTGCAACGAAAGACACAGGATCCCAGCGAAGGCTGGGATCCTGTGTCTTTAATCTCAAAAATCGCCCATGAATCTCTGGTCCTACATATTAAAAAGAACACTGCTGATGATACCCACGTTACTGGGTGTCATTGCCATCACTTTTGCCGTGATTCAGTTTGTGCCCGGCGGGCCGGTCGAGCAGGCGCTGATTGAACTTAAAAAAGGGCAGACCGGTGGCGCTGGCGAGTCTTCCGGTGCGGGCGCTTCCGAATATCGCGGTCGTCAAGGTGTTGATGCCGAGCGCGTAGAAGAAATCAAGGCGCTATACGGTTTCGACAAGCCGCCGGTGGAGCGATTTGTGCAAATGCTCAAAGGTTTTGCTCGCTTCGATCTTGGTCAGAGCTTTTATCACCACAAAGACGTATGGGAGTTGGTGAAATCCAAACTGCCTGTGTCGATTACGATAGGTTTGTGGACATTCTTTCTGACCTATTTCATTTCCGTGCCGCTGGGCGTGGCCAAGGCAGTGCGTGAAGGCAGTCGTTTCGACGGCGTGACCAGCATGCTGGTACTGATTGGTTATTCGATTCCTGGTTTTGTGCTGGGTGTTTTTCTTCTGGTGGTTTTTGCCGGCAGCAGTTTCGTGCAATGGTTTCCGCTGCGTGGTCTGACGTCAGATGACTGGGAGGCACTCTCCTGGTTTGGCAAGGTCAAGGATTATTTATGGCACATCACGCTGCCGGTGCTGGCCTCGGTAGCGGGTTCGTTCGCCGTGATGACGATGCTGACCAAGAACACGTTTCTGGAAGAGATACGCAAGCAGTATGTGCTGACGGCGCGCGCCAAAGGTCTATCCGAGCGTGCGGTGCTCTACAAGCATGTCTTTCGTAATGCCCTGATTCCACTGGTAACGGGATTTCCGGCAGCGTTCATTGGCGCTTTCTTTGCCGGCAGCTTGTTGATCGAGACACTGTTCTCGCTTGATGGGCTGGGTCTCCTCTCGTACGAGTCTGTGGTTCGCCGCGATTATCCGGTGGTGCTGGGCACGCTCTATCTGTTCACTCTGATTGGCCTGGTAGTCAAGCTGCTCGGTGACCTGTGCTACGTGTGGGCCGATCCGCGCGTTCAATTTGAAAGTCTTGCGCGATGATGAATACTGCAATGACACCCGAGATTTCACTCTCCCCGGGCCGTCGCGTCTGGCGGCGCTTTCAGCAAAATCGTCGCGGCTATTGGAGCCTTGTTATTTTTGCAGTGCTATTCGGACTCAGTCTGGGTGCTGAACTCGTCTCGAATGACCGGCCTCTGGTGGCGCACTACAACGGACAGCTGATGTTCCCCATCGCGACGGATTATGCGGAGACGGCCTTTGGCGGCGAATTTGATTCGCCCGCAGACTATCTGGATCCTTTCATTCAGTCGCAGTTTGATAAACCCGGCAACTGGGCCATCTATCCGATCAATCGCTATCGCTACGATACGCTCAACTACTTTGCGAAGGCGCCCAATCCCGCACCCCCCACGGGTGATAACTGGCTCGGCACCGATGATCGTGGACGTGACGTCGTTGCTCGACTGCTGTATGGCTTTCGCGTGTCGATACTGTTCGGGCTTGCATTGACCATTACCGGCGTGATTCTCGGCGTACTGACGGGAGCGGTGCAGGGATACTTCGCGGGCAAAACCGACTTGCTGTTCCAACGCTTTATGGAAATCTGGGGCTCGATGCCTGAGTTGTATCTGCTGATTATCTTTGCCTCGATTTTCGAACCCAGCATCTTGTTGCTGCTATTGCTGCTGTCCTTGTTCGGCTGGATGGGCTTGTCCGACTATGTGCGCGCAGATTTTTTGCGCAACCGGCATCTTGAATACGTACAGGCTGCACGTGCGATGGGGCTGTCGAATTGGCAGATCATCTGGCGCCATGTGCTGCCCAACAGTCTGACACCGGTCGTAACTTTTCTGCCCTTTCGCATGAGCGCCGCAATTTTGGCGCTCACCAGTCTCGATTTTCTCGGGCTGGGCGTGCCGCCCTCCACCCCCAGTCTGGGTGAATTGCTCGCGCAGGGAAAAAATAATCTGGACGCCTGGTGGATCGCTTTGTCTACCTTTGCTGTCCTGACGATCACACTCCTGCTGCTCACCAATATTGGCGATGCCTTGCGCAATTCGCTGGATGTGCGGAGGAAGTCATGAGTCTGCTGCAGGTAGAACATTTGACGGTGCGCTTTGGCAGCGCCACCGTGGTGGATGATGTCAGTTTCACGATCGCACCTGGCGAGAAGTTTGCGCTGGTGGGTGAATCTGGTTCGGGCAAGACCGTGTCTGCCTTGTCCATGATGCGTCTGCTGCCGGATGCGGATATCTCGGGCAAGATACTTTTTGAAGATCAGGAAATTCTGAAAAAGTCCGATGCGGCGCTGCGCCAGTTGCGCGGCAAGGATATCGCGATGATTTTTCAGGAGCCGATGACGGCGCTCAATCCGCTGTTCACGATCGGCAATCAGATTGCTGAAGTACTGATGCTGCATGAAGGTCTGAGTGCGCGCGCTGCGGCCTTGCGTGCTGTCGATCTGCTCGCCAAAACAGGTATCCCTGAACCGGAACGTCGCGCCTTGTCCTATCCGCATCAACTCTCTGGCGGTCAGCGACAGCGCGCGATGATTGCGATGGCACTTGCCTGCAAACCCAAACTACTGATCGCCGATGAGCCCACCACGGCGCTTGATGTCACGATACAGGTGCAGATACTCGAGCTGCTGAATCAATTGCAGCGGGAAGAGCAAATGTCGGTGCTGATGATCACGCACGACCTGAATCTGGTGAAATCGTTTGCTGATCGTGTCGGTGTAATGCAGAACGGGCATTTGATTGAAACTGCGGATACGGAAACCTTGTTCAGTTCGCCGCGTGAAGCCTACACACAGCGACTGCTTGCCAGCCACGCCAAGCGCATGGTCGGTGATGTGGCATCTGATGCACGCCCTCTGCTCAAAGCCGAAGGTGTGCGCTGCAGTTTCGCCATACCGCAGGGTTGGTTCCGACACAAAGAATTTGTCGCTGTGGACCACATGGACATCTCGCTCGCTCAGGGTGAAACACTGGGTATTGTGGGCGAGTCGGGTTCGGGGAAATCCACGCTCGGTATGGCGCTCTTGCGACTGTCGGTTGCTCGCACCCAGGGCAATATTGTTTTTAACGGACAGCCCATCAGTGCGATGGAGGCGGCCCAATTGCGCCCGCTTCGCGCGCAGATGCAGGTCGTCTTTCAGGATCCCTTCGCATCGCTATCGCCACGCCGCACGATTGAACAAATTGTTGGTGAGGGGCTGGCGCTGCACAAGCCGAATTTGTCCGAGTCTGAGTTGCGCGAGGCCGTGGGTGCCGGTTTGCAGGAAGTGGGTTTGTCACCGACCATGATGTCGCGTTATCCGCATGAGTTTTCTGGTGGACAGCGACAGCGTATCGCGATTGCGCGCGCACTCGTGCTCAAGCCCGCTCTGATTTTGCTGGATGAGCCTACCTCATCATTAGATGTGTCGGTGCAGTATCAGGTGCTTGAATTACTGGCCGGCTTGCAGCAGAAATACGGTATGGCTTACTTGTTCATCAGCCATGATCTGGCGGTTATTCGTGCAGTGGCACACCGCGTGATCGTGATGAAAGATGGCAAGGTGGTGGAAAGTGGAATGAGCACTGACGTTCTGACATCACCCCAGCATCCGTACACACAGCGATTGCTGGCTGCAGCCAACTTCACCACGCATTGACGGACTGCCTGACACCCTCTTGGCGTGCGCGCTGCGCAGGCCTGATGAGACATGCTGCATTTGGGAGCGGCTGCAAGGCCGCCACCATGCCGTTGAACGCATTAGAAGTCTGGCCTGGCGGGAGGTC
>JBIIEY010000362.1:0-5145 GCA_044237595.1 Burkholderiaceae bacterium
GCAGCATCAAAGAGTCTGGTGTTTTCGAGGCCAATCGACTTATAAAACCAGAATAGTCCTCCTACCCCAAATCTATACCCACACCGGCAGATAACCTACTACTCAAATCACTTTCAACTCTCGAGACCATGATGAAAAAAATTATTTCCCTCTCCCTCCTGATGCTCTGTTCCCAGATTTTTGCGCAAAGTCTGCCAGTGGGTAAATACAGCGACGCCGCAATATCCAATGGGTACAAAAACGGGGTTGTCTACTCTTTCGCCGGGGATGTGCCTGATGACTCGGGCACGCCAATCACCATTTTGCTGAGAAGCGAAACCAAGCCGGGGGTTCTGTCACGATACAAGGGAAAAACCTTTCTCAAAGTTCTGCAAACCGGGACATTAACTATTGGCGAAGCCGAGACCACGTTTCAGGAGATTTCGTATATCGATCCCACTTCGCTCAAAGAAATTTATACGGTGAACTCTGAGGATGGCGAACTGAGTACCATAGAGTACATTCAAGATCACCCAGAGACTATGGAGGTTGGTGAGACCGTGGCCTTCACAAAAGATACCAAAGTGTCTGAAAAAAATCCGAGCACAGTGATCTCCTACACAGATAATTTTTTATCTCTGATGCCACTTGAAGGAAAAAAAGGACTATTCGAATTTTGTCACAACAGTGCGATTTACAAGAGCGATGATGACTTCAAAGCAATTCAAGAGTCATTTAATCTTTGTGTGATTATGAACAAGGACGGAAAGAAATTCGGGGCGTTCATGGATATTAGTGCAGGAACAATTAACGCCCGTCTCTCCGGGAATATCGAACAAAAATAAGCAAAGCGAGATCATAACGAATACCAATTGTCACCATCATTCTTGCCGTTCGTTTTTCTTTTTTTATCCTAAAAAACTGAACAAATTTCAAATCACTCAGCAGAGAATCGGACAAGTATCGAAACGTTATCGGGTTTGATATTCAAATATTACAAACTCGTGAAATTTTGATGAACTTGCCTGATAATTTGAGAGTATTTGTGTGCTTTCGCGCGCCAGGAAAAATCTTTACTGATTTTCTTGGCTATCTGCCGCGATTATGGTTAATCTGTCCACAGATAGTGGGAAACCACATAAGCTCCAACACTGAACTGATTCGCGATAAATCGGAAATTCGTTCAGCGTCTTGCGAAGTAAAAATAATTTTAAAACTCTGGACAGATAAATTTCGTGGAAACTCGTCAACTCGCCAGACTTATGGGCTCACTTTCGTTTGAAGAGCGTTTGCTCATCATGGATGCACTCGTCTCGAACGGAGAAGTTGGACTCAGTCAGATGGAATTGGCCGATATCACCAACCTGTCCCAGTCCAGCGTAGGTATTAATCTCGAGTACATGACCAGTACCGACATTGTGAAATATCGCAGTGAATCAGCCGGGAAGGTATTTATCGCTAACTACGACCTGCTTGAAAATTTGTTTTCATTCATGAATAAAAATTACGGAGCAGGCTTAGTTCAGCCAGTTCAGGCTGCGCGTATACAAACAGCCAGCGCTCCGGATGGTATTTCGCCCTGAGATGACATCAAGGCTCGGCTAGTACGCTCAGTGCGGACTGCAATACTATTGTGCTTGACGCGGCGTTAACTGGCATCGGTAATTGAATTCAGCTATCGACCCAAGAGGCTAAGCAGTGATAAAAGCTTTTCGATCATTACGCCTGAAAGCTTTTCTGACGCTCATCGGGATCATTGCCACCCTGTACTTTGTGATTTTTTGTTTGTTCACTTATATCGAAAAAACTGAACTCACTAATATCTACATAGAAAAAATTGCCAAAGTAAATAATCGGTGGAATGACGAAGTAGTCTTTGAAAAAACCGAAAATCAGTTAAAAAAAGAAATACTTTTGGCACTTGAAATTTCTGATGAAAAAAATGTTCAGATTTTCCTCATGCCATTTGATGAACAGTCCTCAACGCAAGGCGATCAGATTTTTCTACCTCGCACGAAAACGGCCAATTTCATTGAGCAAATGCCACTGACGAGCAACTTCCCTTTACTGGCAACTGCCATGGTCGAATTTCAGGGGCAGCTGTGGTTGACCACGCGGATGATCGCTCCTGATGGCGTTATTCTGACAATGGTGAGCACCAAGGTCATCGATCAGTGACTGTAGTATTTTCTTGATTTCCGGTCTCTAGCCCTCAAGTAAATTTATCTATCCGCTGTGATACTGGCGCAAGCTGGCGCCGGATATTTGCAACTGACTCTCCAGAAATTCAATGACAGTGCCACACTGAGCGAAATCAGAAATCCACGAACTTGTGCCCGAAATTTGCGATCGCCGGTAATGGCCAACTCGAATTTTCGGTAATCCATCAAAATAAGCTTACTGTGATCTTTCGGGCGCCTGCCACAAGTATTACTATATAAATTAATTCCTACAAAAAGTTATCCAAATGGCATCCAGCATCCTCCTCAGTTCATACGTCAGAAAACCGGAATTCGAAGATTTTCTGAATGCTTTCTATGATGGTGTTTGCGAGAGCGACATGGTCAAGCATTATTTTTTTCTAGCGAAAAAAGGGGTCATTCTGCAGGACATGAAAAAGTTCAGCAGCTACCTCACCCCCAAAACTTCACTTGACTATCGCCGGCCCGCCACAGCAACCGCCTCTCCGGATATCCAACTACCGGAAAGTCAGATCAGCGAAATAAGCCAGATTATGACCAGGGTATTCAGGGCGAAAAAATTCCCGATAGAAGATATCCCCCAACTCACCCATGAAATCCTTGAGATGATTGATGAAACACGTAGCCAGACGAACGATACGGCCGCGTCCATTCTCTACCCCGATGAAATCGATTCCGAGAACGTTTATAAATTTCTAAAGAAAAATAAAATAGGTTCTGAGGTTATGCCCTCAAAGGCCCTCATGGCAGAAAAGGGACTCGCTCACAAGGTATGGATTTACCTGGACCACGAAGAAAAGACCATTTCAGTCGAAGGTAAAATTTTTATCAAAGATATTGCCTTCGATGATCAGATTGAAGAAATCATAGAAAAACAAAACAATCGCGACAGCTTTTTAAAAATAAGACTAGTGCGCGACGCGGGAGCGCAGCACCTTTTCGAGAGGCACGTACTTCCCTTTCGAAATGGAATACCTGTCCGCTTGTTCGTGCGCTACTTGGAAAGGTTCAGCAGGGGTCTCGACCAGATTTATTCGTCAGATTCAGACGACGTACTGAAGTAAGGTCGGGATTTTAAGTCTGACCCGGTACAGAACGGTCACGCGTAGAGCCGACCTGTCCGCCTTTCAAGAAAATTATTTCGCCTTGCCATTCGATGCAATGGCTCGAGCGAGATCAAGGTACTCCTCGCAATCTTTACCGCAAATCTCCTCCAGCCGGGCCAGATGCTGGCGCGCCTTATCGAGATTACCGGCTTTGACATAAGCCTCGCCTAGATACTCATGCGTGCCGCGATGATTGGGATCGATGCCGAGCGCAACTTTGTAGTGGTTGAAGGCGCTATCGAGATCACCGGATTTACGGAAAGCGAATCCCAGATGGCTATGCAGGTCGGCGTTTTCCAGGCGCTTGTTCGCCGCCTTGAAATGTTCAATGGCGGTTTTCCAGTCCTTGCGCTCAATCGCCTTTTTGCCAGCGACGAAATCAGGATCAGCACGATTGGCCTCGGGATTAGTCTCGAGTGTGCCAGCGTATGCAGCTGACATCGAACCGAAAAACATCAGCGAAAAAATTAACAATAATGATCGGATGGTGGTCATGGGAATCTCCATGTGTGAACTGTTAGAGCGGCAACAATGACGTATTTTTGTGATGCAAAATAGTTAACTTAATTACAGGCTGTTGTATCAACTGGAATTAAATTATCACGGCACGAAATTTTTTGCCCGTAATGGTGGAAAATCGCGGTTCTTTGAACCCGCTTGCACTTCTGCTCACAGTTTCCGCCCTACCCAATGACCCAGGACGTTTCCACGACAGATACACATCGCCGCATGTTCTACCAAGTGCTTGCGGTTACCACCCTGATCAAGCTGTGGCTGGCGCTCGCGATACCGCTGACCGGCGATGAGGCCTATTTTTATCAATGGGGCAAGCATCTGGACTGGGGCGGGTACTACGATCATCCGCCGATGGCGGGCTGGATACTGTGGCTGCTGCAGCAGTTTTCTTCGAATCTGCTGGTGTTGCGGCTGCCGGCGATTCTGCTGTGGATTGTGATCACGCTGGGCATGATGGATCTGCTCGACCGCCTGTCACCCGCGGCCGCTGGCAGGCGCTGGCTGCTTGGCAGTCTCTTTCTGGCGCTGCCCTTTACGTGGTCGCTGAATCTGATCACGACCGACACGCCGCTGATTTTTTTCCTGTTCTTCTCCGGCTACGCACTGATCAGAGCCGAGCTGGCCGATGAGTTGAACCATGCGCTGGCGAATCAGCTGCGGTGGTACGCGGCCAGTGGCGTGCTGCTCGGGCTGGCGCTGCTGTCGAAGTATTTTGCGGGCTTGCTGGCGATTGCCTACGCCGTTTATTTTTTGCCACGACGTGGTGGCTGGTGGCGCTTGCTGGTGATTGCGCTCTGCGCTCTGCCTTTCATGCTACTCAATCTCGCGTGGAATACCACCCATTGCTGGAATAATTTTCTGTTCAATCTGATCAACCGAAATCAGGGTGCCCATTTCACCCTCAAGCACCTTGGTGTCTATGTGGCGATGATGATTTATCTGGTCACGCCCTGGACTGCCTGGCAGATCGTAAAAATCAAACACTGGCGTAACGATTGGCGTCTGACATCCCTCTTTGTCGTGCCATTCGTACTGTTTCTTTTGCTGTCGTTTTATAAAAGCATAGGCCTACACTGGGTGCTGGCCTTCTTGCCCTTCGTATTCTTGTTCGCAGGTCTGCATATGTCGGAAGCATCATTGACGCAGCACCGGCGCTGGGCGGTGTGGTTAGGCGTGCCGCATCTGCTGGCGCTGGCGCTGATTGCGCATCTGCCCTCGGACTATTTCAAGTCGCTCAAGATTCATCAAGACATCGTGATGCATCGGGAAGCACCAGCACTGATCACGATGCTGAAAGAAGGCATGCCGGATAACGGTACCTTGATGACGCAGTCATATAGCGG
>JBIIEY010000007.1:0-16807 GCA_044237595.1 Burkholderiaceae bacterium
CGGCTGCCGGGTTGACAGTCAATGGTCAGCCCCGGAATCAGGGCGCTTCATCCGCAATACCGGCCAAGCCTGCTAAAGCCGAGCCAGTACCGGTCAAAGCAAGTGGTGCCAAAAACTAAACCGCTGAACCTTGTCCTTGCGGGGGAGGGGTGGGTGCGGCCCGCAGACTCTCCCTCAACGCGCCACGGGCTCAGCGATTAAAATGGCGGTTTCTACCTCTGAAGATGAGTTGACTCCGCCATGCATTACCTCGCAATCGAAGATCTGATAGGCAACACGCCGCTGGTGCAACTCAAGCGCCTCCCGGGTGAGGATGCCCGGCAGCGCAACAACATCATCCTCGGCAAGATGGAGGGCAATAATCCAGCAGGATCGGTCAAGGACCGGCCGGCGATGTCCATGATTCGTCATGCCGAAGAGCGAGGCGATATCAAGCCCGGCGATACGCTGATCGAGGCCACCAGCGGCAATACCGGGATTGCCTTGGCGATGGCGGCTGCCATGCGTGGGTTCAAGATGATTTTGCTGATGCCTGAAAATCTCAGCCTTGAACGTCGCCAGAGCATGGCCGCTTATGGCGCTGAGATTATTCTGACGCCCAAGACGGGCGGCATGGAATATGCGCGCGATCTGGCCGAGCAAATGCAAAAAGAAGGTAAGGGCATCATCCTGGACCAGTTTGCCAATCCCGATAACCCGCGTGCGCATTACGAAGGTACCGGTCCTGAAGTCTGGCGCGATACCGAAGGGCGGGTCACTCACTTTGTCAGCGCGATGGGCACGACCGGCACCATCATGGGCGTGTCAAAGTTTTTGAAAGAAAAAAATCCGGATATCCGAATCATTGGTGCGCAACCCGAAGAGGGTTCCCAGATTCCCGGTATTCGCAAATGGCCTGAAGCTTATCTGCCGAAAATCTATGACCGCAGTCGGGTCGATCAGGTCGAAAACGTCAGTCAAGCGGCCGCAGAGCAGATGGCGCGCAGAATGGCTGTGGAGGAAGGTATTTTTGCCGGTATTTCAGCCGCAGGCGCTTGCGAAGTTGCACTGCGTATTTCTCAGACCACTGAAAATGCGGTGATTGTTTTTATTGTCTGTGATCGTGGTGATCGTTATCTGTCGACTGGGGTGTTTCCTGCGTAGTTATTGCGGCAGATAAACCGCACCAGTGAGAGATCAATGCACGCTTTTGCATGAACACTGGCGCGGTTGGTGGATGTATTGGCAGAATAGCGCTTTTAGCTAGGCTAAGGACTTTCTGCTCACGCGTTGTGTTTGGGTTTGAATTGTTTGTCGCTGATACGGAATTTCTCTCTTCGGTCGCCCATCAGCACGCGTAATTCCCGTATGGTCAGATTGCTGACTTCGTGCATGCGGATCAGCAACGATGCACCCACCGGTAATCGACGGTGTCGGATTTTGCTGATTACCGGTGGTGCTACCTCCAGAGCGCGAGACAGCGCGGCGTCATTTTTAAGGTGCAGTTTCTCAATGAGTGAATCGAGCAGATTGTTGGGATCATATGCCACCTGATCGGATAGTCTATTGCTGTCTTGATGTTCAAACTGTGTCGTCATTTGAGTAGGCATTCCCTAAAGCTGATGATGAATCAAACGCGCCGGTTGGTTGCATCTAGACATACTGCCGTCCCCCAATGTTCCCGTCCAACCAGTGCAACCTGTATCTATAATTTGTTTTGGTTTGCTAAAAAATTTCAGGTAGATCTGATAACAAAGTAAAATTTTAGAAACTTTACGTCTAGCGAACCTCTTTCGTTGACTGCAATGCCGATACGTTTAGGCCTCATGGTCTTGTGATTTTTCAATACTCAACAAAACAGCCGATAATTCAACTTCGGATCTACAGATTTACTCTCGATGACCAATTCATGGCCGTCAGTAAATTTCCAAATCACAAGTTTATTGTAGTTAATATAAAAATATTTGGTTTTGAGAATACGCAAGTCTGCAAAGTAATTAGTTTTCCCATTCGAAAAACGCATTCTTTTATCCGACGATTTTTGCATGACGAAGTTTCTGTCCATCGGTGCGATTATGAGTACTCAGGAAGAGGGTACAAGGCAATGATCTGTGGCTTATCGGTAAAAAACGACCGTTCACAGATCATAGAGTGCAGAAGATGATGCGCTCAGATGATTGGTATTGCGTGCTTGGGTAGGGACGTCAGCAGCAGAGTTTTATGGTGATGGCTTCGCCAAGGCATGAATGCGCTGGTTTAATGCATCCCAACCATCAGCACCTAAATCACGCAAGGTATCCAGATTTTTTTCGACCAATTGTGCGGCTTCCGGCAATGCCGCCAACGCTGCATCGACACTGGCTTCCCGCAACAGGTGCAGCATAGGAAAAGGAGATCGGTTGGTGCAATTGGTAACATCCTCGGGCGAGGTGCTGGCGAACCGATAGTCGGGATGAAAGCTTGCAATCTGCAAGACTTCTTCCAGGCCACTTTCTTCGAGAAAATCAGTCGTCCAACCTACAAATTCATTGTATTGCTCAAAATCCTGTAATACATAGGGATGAATTAGGAAGGCTGTATCGATCGCTTCAGGATCTGCGTTCATCAGTGCATCAATCGCGTCGGTCAGATCGTCCATCAGAGCATGCGTATCCTTTGCATGGCTGACATAGTAGGCAATCTGCCCATTGTGATGGACTTGTTCGGCAAACGGACATAAATTCAATCCGATCACAGCTTCTTCAAGCCATGCGCGAGTCAATGCAGTGATGTGATCATCGGTCATTTGACTATCCTGTGCTGGCTGATCGGCCAGAGAAGGGTTCACAGATGTTGGCGTTGTTGTCTGACCGCTTTACCTAGCTCGATGACGGTCATCGCATAGAAGAAGCTTCGATTGTACTGGGCAATTGCAAAAAAATTGGTGGTTCCCAGCCAGTAAAGTGTCGGCCGTTCACCGTCTTGCAGATCAACCAGTCCATAACTGATCGCAGCAGGAATGTCGTTGCTGGTTGTGACGCCGGCTTGTTCGAATTCTTCTCGAGTGAATTTCGCTTCCAGGCTCTGACCTATCATGCTTGGCCAAGTGGCGTCGGTTTGAGGTGACACTTTGACCGGGAAGACCAGCGGCTCTTCCGTGCGCCAACCATGTTGTGACAGAAAGCTGGCGATACTGCCAATGGCATCAGCGGGCGAATTCCGTAGATCAATTTTTCCATCGCCGTCAAAATCCACCGCGAAACGCCTTATGCTACCCGGCATGAATTGGGGCAAACCTATCGCGCCGGCAAAGGATCCGTAAAAGCCGAGTGGGTCCATGTCATTGTCGCGCGCCAGAAGAAATATCTGCTTGAGCTCATCACGGAAGTATTTCATCCGAGCATCGCGATTGGCCGTGGGTGGATAAGCGAAAGCCAGTGTTGCCAATGCATCCACCACACGGACGTTACCGGTCATTTTTCCGTACATCGTTTCCACGCCCAAAATACCCACGATGATCTCGGCGGGAACGCCGAATTCCGTTTGTGCCCGGTTCAGCGCGGCCTCATATTTTTTCCAGAATGCCACGCCGGCTCGCAAGCGGGTAGGTTCAATGAAGCGCTCTCGATAGACAGTCCAGTTTTTGACTTTGCTTGGAGGAGGAGGGTTGATGAGCCTGACCACACTGTCGAGATAATGAACTTTCGAAAACTGTGCGGTCAATGTCTCGCGCTGTAAACCGTGCTGATCGCTCATTTCGTCGATCAGCTCAGCCACGCCACGCCATTGCGTAAAGTTGGTGAACTCCGGTTCATCGGGCGGCTTTGATGCATGGACAGGTTTGGCCTTGTGTTTCTTGCTTGATTTCGCGGTCTCAGCATGCAGCGGTGCGGCCAGAATAAGCAGGGCGAGGAAAGAAAACAGGCAAGAGGCTAATCGAAGATTTTTCATTGACTGGCAGGTGCAAGGCATCAAAAAGGCGAGTCCAAGTATAGTCGATAAGCTGCCGGAGATCGGTAGCCGCCAGACTTGTCATGCATAATTAAACGCTACGGAGCCACTACTAAATTAGAGCCTGTCGCTGTCGGCCGCTGGCGGCATTGCGCTTCCGCGCCGCACTGCCCTCGTTGGCGTGTCTTGCCATCGCCCTGCCGAGAAAGGCGCTGAGTCCCAGCCCATGTCCACTGTCTATTTTTCGCATCCTGATTGCCTGCTCCACGAAATGGGTGAATGGCACCCCGAGTCGCCGGCACGGCTGAATGCGATTGAGGACCAGCTCATTGCCAGTGGCTTGTCTGGGCTGATTACGCGACGGGAGGCGCCGCTTGCCGCCATTAATGACATTCGGCGTGTGCATTCAGAAGCCGTCGTGGAGAGAATCCGCACCCATCTCCCCGCTGCTGGTGACACAGGCTACTTTGCACTCGATGCAGATACGCTGATCAATGCACACAGCTGGCGCGCTGCCTTGCGCGCGGCCGGAGCGGTAGTCGCCGCAACTGATGCCGTTATTGCGGGCGAGTTCAGTACGGCCTTTTGCGCTGTTCGGCCGCCCGGCCATCACGCCACACCAGACGCGTCCATGGGATTTTGCCTGTTCAATAATATTGCGATTGCGATCCGCCATGCATTGACGGTGCATGGGCTCACGCGTGTAGCGGTCGTGGATTTCGATGTCCATCACGGTAATGGCACCGAGGCAGCCTTCCTGAATGACCCGCGCGTGTTGATGGTCAGCTTTTTCCAATCGCCCCTGTATCCCTATAGTGGCGAATATCTCAAAGGCGAGCGTCCCGCACATCTGGTGAATATTCCCGTGCCCGCCTACACCCGGGGGGATCGCGTACGTGAGTTGATTCAGCGAGATTGGCTGCCTGCCTTGCATGCGCACCGCCCGGAAATGATATTCATCTCCGCCGGCTTCGATGCGCATCGTGAAGACGAACTGGCCTCCATGGGGCTGATCGAATCCGACTATGCCTGGATCACGCGCCAGTTGGTTGCGGTCGCAGACCTGTATGCAAAGGGACGCATCGTCAGCTGTCTCGAAGGTGGTTACCATTTGTCTGCGCTCGGTCGCAGCGTAATTGCGCACCTTAAAGCACTGGCCGGATTGGCCTAGGTGGCTATTACATTAATAAGCAGTCGCTTTTCAGCGCCAGCCTGAACGATAACTCATGATCGGGCTGGTGCTGTCAATTACGGCACATCACCAGCTAAACGTTGTTCAGTTTTTTTCTATCGATGGCAGCGATGATATGTTTGCAAGCCAGATTATCATTTGATTTAGTGCCGAGTACAAGAGCAGAGTCAAGGTTGAAACTTTCGGCGTCCAAATTAATTCCATTTTCTAGAAGGTGATTGCTCAAGTCTCTATCTTGATTTTCTAATGCAAAGTGCAATAGGGTGCGCCCCTCATTATTTTTCGCATTGATATCCGCTCCTTGTAAAAGCAGAAGTTTAACTAATCGATCATTTTTCGCTTGTGCTGCAATTATTGCCGGAGTATTGCCAGTATTGTCGCGCCCGTTCACTGCAGCTCCATACTTAATGAGCGATTTTACGATGTCTTCTGTTTGAGAAAAATTGAGTTCTTTATTTAAATTTTTTTCTGATGATGTCTTGCTTGCACTGATTTTTGATGGAGAGTCTTCCGGGGAAGTAAGGTGCTCTTTCGAAATTTTATGCAAAACATTTTGGCCTGATTTGCTGGTAGCAGTAGGATCGGCCCCTGCGGCCAGAAGAGCCATGATCAATTGGCTGTCTCGTTTTTTCACTGCAAGCAGAAGTGGCGTCATTCCAGAATCATATTGTGTATTTAGTTCTGATTTTTTCCTCGTCATTGCACAATGTTCGATCAGCATCAGCGCGATTTCTTTTTCCGATTTGAGGATGGCTCTCAGCAGGATTGGAGACATATCTACATTTATTGCACCAATCTCTGCTTCTCTTGCCAAGAGCAATTTCACGACCGCAGGATTTCCGCGAAAGACCGCTTGATGAAGGAAATGTTTTCCTTTTGAATTCAGGATATGAGGATTGGCGCCTGCCTTCAGTAATAATTTTACCGTTTCAGTATTATTTTTTTTGATGGCCAATTCTAGAGGTCTTACATTACTGTCATTTTTTTCATTCAGTAAAAATACTCTTTCTTCTATGCATTCAGCTGATGAACTCCCGTAGTATTTGCGCAAAGATTTCGGCCCAAGGAGGAGCTCAAGAATCTCGGTGGTTGGATGGCTGCTCGCAAAATGAAATACTGTGTCTGATGTATTATTTTTTATATGAAAATCAGTTACTCGATCAAATAAAACTTTTGTCAATTCAATATTTTTTGAGTGAATTGATTTTAGAAATGCAGATTTTATTCCGAAGTTTGACATGGGAAATTCAGGCATATCCAAAACAAGTTTTGCTACTTTTGCGTTACCCTCTGCGCAGCAGGAAATGAGAAATTTATCTGCCGTATTCTTATCAATAAATTTCGGGAGCAGATTATGTTCGTGACAAAATAATAGTTTTTGTAGTGAGTCAGTATCTTCCAGCCATTTTTCAAAAAAACATTTATCGACTACATATTGATTAAAATTCGACCATGAAACGCGATTGGGAACAATGTGAAAAAGTATTCTTTTTTTTGCATTTTCACTCAATGTTTTGATTATTTCATGCTTTGGGTCATGGATTTCTATCAGTTTTATAACTTGTTCCATCGGGCGATGACGAAATGCATATTCAATAAGTAGCTTTGGATTTTTGTGGCCTTTATTGGGATTGAAATATCCATTGATTGTCGAGGATGGTAATTCCATGGGTTGATGCACCATGTATATGCCTTTTCCCGTAATGGACATCTCTTGTGTCGCATAACTTTCCATGTGCTGCCAAATTTTCTCTGGGCTCGGCATTTGATCATCAAAACTTTTGCTCAATGCTACAAATCGCAATACTTCACTTGCTTGGCTAATGCCTTCTTTCGATCCGATAGCACTTTGTCCAGCATAGTTGATTACGTGGCCACCCACATTCTGAAAATCTTTTGAGTAGTATCCCGAATTGCAGCCAAGATTGTGGAAGCTGGGTCTTTCACCTTCACTAAAAAATGACCAAACATGTCGGTAAACTGTATTAACAGGAATGCGAATATTTTTATCAAAACCTTTTATTGAAAACGATAAATTTTCATCGTCAGAGTAAGTGTGAAAATTCATGAAAATAATCGTGTCGCTGCCAATCTCTTTGGCAATAATTTTATCGCCTAAGGCATTAAGAAATATGTCTATATTTTCATCTAGAGTCCTGTTTTCTAAAGGCGAACATCCCATCTTGCTTATTTTTAGACCATCTTCGGAAAAATTATCAATTAATGTTTGAATTCTATCTTTTCTGATTTTGTCGAGGCCATCATATAAAAAAAATGCGTGGGCAGATTTTCGTTTAGATAAATTTTTCTCGGAAGAATTTAATCCTGTTATATTTTCAATATTTATGTAACGCGTCGTCATTGTTTTGGTGGAGAGTGGTTTCATTTTTTCCTCATTCACTGAAATACTTTGGTTTAATTGTCCGATGATCGGATATTTCTTTTGTGAACTTCAGTGTCAGAATGATTCATAAAGTTTCATTTAATACAGATCTTTTTTTCTTGTAGATTTCCCTTGAAAAAATTTTTGTACGACGCTCGCGCCTGATTCGGTCATAAATTTGATGTGTCTTGAAATTTTTCTGGGCGGGGAGAGTCGCTTGCGCAACTTTTTGCCGAGCGAACGGGCGGCGGATCGACTGCTGTATGAATTTCGACTTCTTGCCTGTTGCAGTATTTCCAGGCTGAGTGCGGGTAGGGGCGTTGCCAAGTAAGGCATTGCCGTTATGTCAAAACTGCGGGTAAATGGCCTGGCAGTACTTCACCCTTTGCGGCCCGAATGGTGCGCCCTCTCTCAGGGTATTTAGGCTCGTAACGGCTGAGCGTGGCTTGTCGCCCGGTTAGAATACGGGTTCCTATTCGCTTTTGCTGTCACCTCATGTCCATCCAGTGGTTCCCCGGTCATATGAACGCCGCGCGCAAGAAGGCCGCGGAGTCCATGGAAAAAGTCGACCTCGTTATCGAGGTGCTGGACGCGCGCGTGCCCCAGGCCAGTAGTAATCCCATGATCGAGTCGCTGCGCCTCGCTCGGCAGCGGCCTTGCCTGAAGCTCTTGAACAAGAGCGATCTGTCCGACCCCGAGGCGACTCGTGCGTGGATCGCCCATTATGCGAAGCAGCCGCAAGTCCATGCTGTGGCGATCTCTTGCCGCAAGCCTGCCGATGTCGCAAAAATTCCCGCGCTAGCGTTGAAACTGGCGCCGCATCGCGGAACGAATCTGAAACCGCTGCGCGTCATGATCATGGGCATTCCCAACGTCGGCAAATCGACGCTCATGAACGCGCTGCTCAAGAAACGGGTCGCCAAGGTAGGTGATGAGCCAGCGGTCACAAAGTCCCAGCAGCGTCTTTATCTGGGTAACAATATCGTGCTCATTGATACGCCCGGATTGATGTGGCCAAAGATTGAGCATCCCACCGACGGGTTGATGCTCGCCGCCAGCCATGCGATCGGCGTCAATGCCATCATCGAGGAGGAAATCGCCACCTTTCTGGCGAGCCTGCTGCTCGAGCGTTATTCGGCATTGCTGGTGGCTCGCTATGGCATCGCGCTCGACGATGTCGATGCTGTTGGAGTGATCGAACACATTGCAGTGCGCCGGGCGTACCGGCTCAAAGGAGGCGCGCCTGACTTTGGAAAAGCTGCGCATACCCTGTTACAGGATTATCGCAGTGGCGCGCTTGGGCGCGTCAGCCTGGAAACGCCGGCCAACCGGATCGCGCTACTGGCAACTTACCAGCCGCCACCGTCACTGGCTGAATCACAAGAAGTCCACGTCGAAGACGAATCGGATTGAAAAAATAAAACGGATGGGAGACATCATGACGCAGAACACAAGTCACTCTGATACGCCATATGTGCTGCATGAACGCGATGGCGGTATCGTCAAGCTCACACTCAATCGCGGCGAGAAATTCAATCCGCTGTCGGAGGAAATGCTCACCGTATTGCAGGCTGAGCTCGATTCGATCGCCAAAGACAATACTGCACGGCTGGTCATACTTGCTGCCAGCGGCAAAGCTTTCTGCGCCGGCCATGATCTCAAGCAGATGCGCGCCTCTCCCTCTGCAGCCTACTATAAAAAATTATTTGATCAGTGCAGCAAAATGATGCTGACTATTCAGCAGATGCCGCAGCCTGTCATAGCTCGCGTGCAGGGTATCGCTGCTGCAGCCGGTTGTCAGCTGGTGGCTATGTGTGATCTTGCGGTGGCATCGCAAGAAGCGAAATTCGCGGTCTCCGGCATCAACTACGGTTTGTTCTGTTCCACACCCTCGGTCGGCTTATCGCGCAACATGGGTCGCAAGCAGGCGATGGAAATGCTGCTGACCGGAGAATTCATCGATGCGCAGGCAGCCCTTGAGCGTGGACTCATCAATCACGCCGTGCCGCTGCAGGAGTTAGACACGACTATCTCGGCACTGGCCGAAAGTATTCTCGCCAAGCCGGCAGTGTCGATTGCGATGGGAAAGCAGTTGTTTTACCGTCAGCTAGAAATGGGAATTTCGGCGGCTTATCAATTGGCCGGTGAAACCATGGCGTGCAATATGATGGATGAATCTGCACTCGAGGGAGTGCAGGCCTTCATCGAAAAGCGGTCACCAGCCTGGCGCTAGCAGCTGGCTCGTCTGTGATTAAACGAGAGTCTCATTGCTTGCTCGCATGACGAGACAGCTGCCCGATCAGCGTGTGTCGCGCTGATCCAGACTTGTCGCTAACAACGCAGATAGTTGGCCTGAATTTTATCTGGCAACCCAGGTGCTATCTCGGTGCAGTAATACGTCGGCCATGGGCCACCATTGTCTTTGAACTGCCTTCGATCGATATCCTGTGGGGACAAAAATTTCAGTTGGCGACCCTCTGGAATGATGATCTCCATTTGATCTCGCGATGTCTCGTCATTGAAAAGATGAATCTTGATTCCACGGCTGTGTACGAAGGTGAGTTGCATATCTCGGGTCGACCAGATATTGCTACTGCTTGCATAGTTTTTTTCACGTTTGGAGGTGGCTGAGATACCGTGGGCACAATGAAGCGGCATGCCGGCTTGCATACAACTCATCCTGAAATTTCCTGCGGGATTAGCGATGGACAGACCTTTATATGCTGGTCCTTCATAACAAAACGTTGTGTGGCGTTCAAGGATTCGTAGTGCTTCGCAAAAAGGCTCATAAAGTACTGTTGTTATTTTCGACAACGTATCAATGCCGTAGTAGTGCCAAAGGCGTGCTGAGTTATTCGTGGCATTAAAGCTGCCTGAATTTGAATTTGCATAATCGAGTAACGCAAGGCAGTGTGCCATGCTTAGTTGTGGTGCAATGTTTAATCCCTTTTGTATGGCGTGTTGCTTTTCGATGGCATTTAGCGTGATCCCGAATTGGTAAAAAATTTTCTCGCTAATGACCCCAATCAGAGCCCTTCGGTCTTCTGGATTCATGCTGACCCAGCTCTCTCGAAAATCATGGATCAGTGATTCCCGGTGACTTGGATGTATGGCGACTTCAAGGTTTACACCTGGGATACTGACGTCATAGTGAGCAAAAAATTGATCCATGGATGACAGACCTTCGATCAGTTGCCACGCCTGTGCGCGAAGTTTTGCTTCGGCTGAGTTGTCCGGCATAGTCACATCAGGAACGGCTTGGTAAGCCGCCATCGATTCCTCATAAATAGCGTGCCGGTAGTGATCATCAATTGCTGCAATCTCAGTTTTTGATCTGGAACTGATTTGTACATCTCTCAATGCTTTTGAACAATCCATGGTGAGTTGCCCGAGTCGCGATCTCGTCGGCGTTGTTTTGCACAGCTGACGCGTTTGTCTAGCGATAACATTGGATAACATGTCCCCTCCCGTCGTTGGTTGGATAATTGAATTATTTTTTATCGGACAATCCGTTCAATAAAAATCATCCGACTGTGCGGTAAGTGACCAGCGCAATCATTAGTTCGATGAATCGAACGGTGCAACATTGAGCGAACACAAAGTGCTTTTTAGCTGAATACAGAAATTTCTTTAATCGATTTTTTGCGCGATTAAAGAACTTTGGAGGCGTTTCTTGCGAAGAGAATTAAACGAGAACTTGAATTGTTGAAATAGGTCAGCCCGTCGATTCGTTGCGAACGACATTGCTACCGTAGAGCGTAATTCTTGTGGTGGTGTCAGCGGTACTGAAGTTTGGTTTTGGGGGCAGCGAAATTCGGTTGAAAGCGGCCATAAAAAAACCCCGCAGTTCGCACAACGGGGTTTTTGATGTGCATAACAGCAATTTACATCATGCCGTCCATGCCACCCATACCGCCCATGCCACCCATGCCGCCCATTCCACCGCCGGCTGGTTTGTCTTCATGCAATTCGCAGACCATGGCATCTGTGGTCAGCATCAGCGAAGCGATCGATGCCGCGTTTTGCAGCGCAGAGCGTGTCACCTTGGCTGGATCCAGAACGCCCATTTCGACCATGTCACCATAGGTGCCGTTGGCAGCGTTGTAACCGTAGTTACCTTTGCCTTCGAGTACTTTGTTGACCACGACTGACGCTTCTTCGCCGGCGTTGCTGACGATCATGCGCAGTGGCTCTTCCATGGCGCGCAGAACGATCTTGATGCCTGCGTCCTGATCAGGATTGTCACCTTTGACCTTGATGTTGGCACGTGCACGCAGCAGTGCAACGCCGCCGCCAGGAACGATGCCTTCTTCAACCGCTGCACGAGTTGCGTGCAGTGCATCTTCAACGCGTGCTTTCTTTTCTTTCATTTCGACTTCAGTCGCAGCGCCGACTTTGATAACGGCAACACCACCGGAGAGCTTGGCAACGCGCTCCTGCAGTTTTTCGCGGTCGTAGTCCGAAGTTGCCTCTTCGATCTGAACACGGATCTGCTTGCAACGTGCCTGAATTGCATCACCCTTGCCTGCGCCATCGATCACGGTCGTATTTTCTTTGCCGATTTCGATACGCTTTGCCGAACCGAGTTCATTCAGTGTAGCTTTTTCCAGTGTCATACCGACTTCTTCAGCGATAACCTGGCCGCCGGTCAGGATCGCGATATCTTCCAGCATCGCTTTACGGCGATCGCCAAAGCCAGGTGCTTTCACTGCGCAGGTTTTCAGAATGCCGCGGATGTTGTTGACCACCAGTGTTGCCAGTGCCTCACCTTCGATATCTTCGGCGATGATCAGCAGCGGACGACCAGCTTTAGCAACCTGTTCCAATACGGGCAGCAGATCACGGATGTTCGAGATCTTCTTGTCGCACAACAGGATGAAAGGGTTGTCGAGCAGTGCAACCTGCTTGTCAGGATTGTTGATGAAGTAAGGCGACAGATAGCCACGGTCAAACTGCATGCCTTCGACGATGTCGAGTTCATCGTGCAGCGACTTGCCGTCTTCCACGGTGATCACGCCTTCCTTGCCGACTTTCTCCATCGCTTCAGCGATACGGTCGCCGATCGACTGATCGGAGTTTGCCGAAATTGCGCCAACCTGAGCAATTTCTTTGGTGCCATTGCAAGGCTTGGAGATTTTCTGGAGTTCTTCAACGGTTGCGGCTACGGCTTTGTCGATACCGCGCTTCAAGTCCATTGGGTTCATGCCAGCGGCGACATACTTCATGCCTTCGCGAACGATGGCCTGTGCCAGCACGGTCGCGGTGGTGGTGCCGTCACCGGCGTTGTCGGATGTGCGCGAAGCGACTTCCTTGACCATCTGCGCGCCCATGTTCATGAGCTTGTCTTTGAGTTCGATTTCTTTCGCAACCGATACACCGTCCTTGGTCACGGTAGGCGAGCCGAATGAACGCTCGAGCACCACGTTACGGCCTTTAGGGCCCAGTGTGACCTTGACTGCGTTGGCCAGAATGTTGACGCCTTCGACCATCTTGGCCCGGGCAAGGTCGCCGAAAACTACGTCTTTAGCTGCCATGTTGTTACTCCTTCAGATATTTCAGATTCAAACCCGGGTAGGTGCCGGGTGCATAAAAGTAGTGTGGCCGGACGTCTTTACTGCACGATGGCCATGATGTCGTCCTCGCGCATGACGAGAACTTCCTTGCCGTCGATTTTCACGGCCTGACCGGAATATTTGCCAAACAGTACTTTGTCGCCGACTTTCACATCCAGCGGACGTACTTTCCCGTCTTCCAGGATCTTGCCGTTGCCAACTGCAACGACTTTGCCCTGATCCGGTTTCTCGGCAGCGGCTTCCGGCAGAACGATGCCAGAGGCAGTTTTGGTTTCCTGTTCGAGACGCTCGACAATGACGCGGTCATGCAAAGGACGAAGACTCATAAATACTCCTTAAAAACAACGGGTTATGTTGAATATGACCCGAAGGCCAGCCAATTGCTGACCGTCGGAACCTGCTTTTGGGAAAACCTCGATGGCAGCATTGTTAGCACTCTCCATCAGCGAGTGCTAAGTATAAGGACGGGTAAGCCCTTTTTCAAGAACCATTCACGAAAACTTTAGTCAAAGCGGGTCATTAAATTATTTGATTGATAATTTTCAGTCTTCGATACGGTCCGCGAGTCCAAGTCCAAAGCTTATGGGTAATGTCAAATTGAAAAGGCGTTTGAATCAGTGATCACAAAAGCCGCCGTAAAATCGCCGGAAACTAAAAAGGATCACCTATGAGCGCCATCGCTACATTAATCATTCCCCGCACCCGCGATCTGGGTGATGGCTTCGAGGTTCGCCGTGCCTTGCCCGCTGCGGAGCGGCGCATGGTCGGGCCCTTCGTTTTTCTGGATCAAATGGGCCCCAACGTCCTCAAGCCAGGCACTGGGCTGGATGTACGCCCGCATCCTCACATCGGTTTGGCCACCGTGACATGGCTGTTCGAGGGTGAAATCCTGCATCGCGACAGTCTGGGCACGGTGCAGGCGATACGGCCCGGCGAAGTCAACTGGATGACCGCAGGACGTGGCATCGTGCATTCCGAGCGCAGCGATCATCACCAGCGTAGTGCGCTCTCCGCACTCTATGGCCTGCAATGCTGGGTAGCGCTGCCACGGCCCGATGAAGAATGCGAGCCCGACTTCACGCACCTGAAAGCCGATGAATTGCCGGTGGCCGAAGGTGAGGGCACCCAGCTGATCATGATCGCTGGCAGTTTTCTCGGTTTGCACTCGCCGCTGCCCACCCGCTCGCCGCTGTTTTACGCACAACTGCGTTTGTCCGCCGGCGCGAGTCAGCTCATACCGGCAGAGTACGAAGAACAGGCCATCTATATTGTTAGTGGCGATCTTGAATTGGGCGGCGACGGCAGCTTCGGCGCCGGTCAACTATTGGTGTTGAAACCGCATCATCCGCTCACTGTCACCGCAGGCGGCTCAGGTGTGATCGTGATGCTGCTCGGTGGCGAGGCTATGGACGGGCCACGACATCTGGTCTGGAATTTTGTGTCGAGCAGCGAAGAGCGCATCGAGCAGGCCAAGCGCGATTGGATAGCGCAGCGCTTTGCACCCGTCCCGGAAGAGTCTGAATGGATTCCCTTGCCGGATAATTTGAAGCCCGCTGACTATCCCTAATGCGTATTGTTCTTCGCTGAATGCGACGGCTCTGCTTTGAAATACTCCCACACCAGATTGGCCGCACACAAATCTTCGATGGCCGTACCCACGGATTTGAACAGCGTGATTTCCTGCGCATTGCTGCGTCCGGCGTGACGGCCACTGGACAAGTCGGCCAGTTCGGCCAGAACCGATGCACGCGTAATAAGACCTGCTTGCATGGGCTGCACCAAATCGCCAGCTTCGGCCAGTGCGCCATCAAAGGTATCGACAAACAGCCGCGCGGTAGACATCAGCCCGTCATCTGCTTCACGCATGTCCGGTTTGAAGCCACCTACCAGATCGATATGCGTGCCCGGCCTTACTGAGGCCAATCGCAGTAATGCCTGCCGGCTGGTGGTCGCGCAGCTGATCAAGTCAGCGGCCTTCGAGGCGGCACCAAGATCTTCTGCAACATCGATCACAACTGAGGCCGGCAATCCCAGCGATTGAATTTTTTCGATAGTGAGCTGCGCCTTCTGCCGATCGCGTCCCCATACCGTGACACGACGCATATCTCGCACTGCGCAGTGCGCCACTGCCATATAGGGTGCCAGTTGTCCGGTGCCGACGATGAGCAGGTGCTCACTATCGGGGCGCGACAAGTAGGTTGAGGCGAGCGCAGATGCGGCCGCCGTGCGGCGCAGGGTGAGTTCTTCGCCATCCATCAGAGCCAGCGGTGTACCTGTCGCGGTATCGAGCAAAATAAACAGCGCCTGTACTGTGGGCAGTTGACGCGCCTGATTCTCGGGCATCACCGTCACCAACTTGACGCCCAGATGCGCATTGGGCTGCCACACAGGCATCAGCAGCAAGGTCGATGATCCGGTATCTGACAAAGGATGCACGTGCCGGCGCGGTGCCTGTGCGGCATCGCGAAATGCCTCGCGCATGGCGGATATCAGCGTTGTGCAGGGCAGCGCCTGTTGAATTTGTTCGCTGCTGAAAAATGGAATCATGGGTGCGGCAGTGCGGCAGTATGGACGTCGATGCGCGAGACTACGCAATCATTGCCGCTGCGTCAAACGCAGGCGAGTCGCAGGCAGGCACGTGGGATAATCAGCAGCGCTTCATCTCATTATTACAAGAGTTCATCCGACCCTATGTCAAAACATCCGAGACATTTTTTTCATTTGCCCCTGTTGATCTGGGTGCTGATGCTGATGGTTTGCTTTCCTGCCCATGCGACCAATGATGCAAAAGGCAACAACAATCTTCCACCTGTTTTCGTGCAGGCGCTGAAAAAAGCTGGGGTTCCGGAAAACGCGGTCGCCGTTGACATACGCCGCGTGCTCAGTGGTGAGACGCTGGTCGCGCATAACAATCAGGCGATCTTCCGTCCCGCCTCCATCATGAAGCTGGTGACGACGCAGGCCGCACTGGAGTTGCTCGGTCCGAATCATCGTTGGACCACGCGCGTGCACATTGATGGTGTGCAGCGCGGTGATGTATTGCAGGGTGATCTGATTATCGAAGGCAGTGGTGATCCGCGTTTTGCGTATGAAGACTTGTGGCGGCTACTGCGCCAGTTGCGCGCCACGGGTATACGCGAAATTCGCGGTGCCTTGGTGATCGATCGTAATCTCTTTCAAAAGCTGCCTGACGATACGCCACCCTTCGATGGTCAGGCCAATCGCGCTTACAACGCCTTGCCGGATGCCTTGCTGCTCGATGCCAAGGCTTTGCAAGTCAAGCTGACGGCCGAGACAGGTAATGCCCGAGCATTGTTTTCGATCGAGCCGCCGATGGCTGATTTTGTCGTCGAGCCGCCTGCGATCGGTCAGGGCGAGTGTGGTGATCTGCGCACTATTCTCAAGCCCGAACTGAATGGCAAGACTCTGCGTTTTGGTGGCAGCTACCCTGTCTCTTGCGGACAGAAAGTCTTGTCATTGCATCTGCACACACTCAATCACGTGCAGTATTTCGATGTCGTGTTCAGACTGCTATGGAATGAAATCGGCGGCACCATCACCGGCCCCACACGCGAAGCTCGTGTGCCTGCGAGTGCGAAAGAAATTCTGCAATGGCAATCCGTCACTCTGGGTCAGTCCATTCGTGATATCAACAAGTACAGCAACAATGTGATGGCCCGGAATTTATTGTTGTCAGTCGTGGCTGAGCGCGGTGGCGTTCCCGCCACCGCAACCGCGGCGAGTGCAAAG